>JBGPML010000009.1:0-22476 GCA_041486955.1 Patescibacteria group bacterium | reverse complement strand
CGGCCAATCTAAGCAGCCCAGATGTTGAAGCCGTAACAAAAATCGCGGGTAATCATCGCTACAGCTTTCCGATCCCCGAATCGGCCTACGTCGATGGAAAGGCCCATACAGTATACGCCTATGGTATAGACTCTACTGTCACAACTTTAACGATAGATGGAAAAACAACCCAAAGCCTCTTAACGGGCAGCCCGAAAACGTTTACTTTATTGGTAGCGACACCTCCGCCAGCTGGCGGATCATCACCGTTGGCGATTCCTACTGCTGTTGTAGCAAAACCAACCCCTACGCCAACTCCGATCTCGAACGCAGTTCCCGCTATCACACCCACTCCGAGTCCAATTTTTTGTCGCATATTAAACATTTTATGCCCCAAACCAACAAGCCGTGCAACTATGGGCTATCTTGATGGTATCGATCTAACTACAGGCCGTGCTTTTGGTTGGACCTATGATCCAGATGCATCAAGTGAGTCCATTTCGGCCGAATTCTATCTCGACGGACCTGGCGGAGTCGGTCATCTGATTAGTAGAGTGACAACTCAATCGGCAAGCAATGATGTTAATAGCGCCTTCAAAATAAAAGGGAGGCACCGTTTTGACTATATTTTGCCCGAAAAAGCTCAAGATGGAACTTTGATCCGTGATGGAAAACCTCATAAACTCTACGTCCATGGGATCGATACTGATGGGACGGGAAAAACCAACTCTCCTCTCACTGGAACGGGTAAGGATTTTACTCTCAACGCTACAAAACCAACCAAAATTTGTCGACGGGTGTTCATCATCTTCACCTCGTGTACAGTTCGATAATTTTCACTAAACTTCTCTGATTCTCATGGAGGTTCGGGCTGTTTTCTGTTACACTCCATCTTGTATCAAAGCCTCGGTTTAAAGCTGGGGCAGTATTAGCATGCTAGACCGAATAGAAATTTTGCTCATGATTAAAACACTGTAAGGAGACGTGTTCCATTGTTATTCTCACATATATCCCACGACATCGGCATCGACTTAGGAACTGCTAATACCCTTGTGTATCTTAAAGGCAGCGGTCTGATTATCAACGAGCCTTCAGTGGTTGCGATTAATCAACGCTCAAAAGAAGTCCTGGCGATCGGCAACGAAGCAAAACGAATGGTGGGACGGACACCAGGGCATATCGTGGCGATCAGACCATTGGTCGATGGCGTGGTAAGTGATTTTGAAGTTACTGAGCAAATGCTTAGATATTTTATAAGTAAAGTTCATCGTCGACGTTTCAGCTTAATGCCGCGCCCGAGAGTGTTAATAGGTATACCCTACGGGGTAACCGAAGTTGAGCGGCGCGCAGTGGAAGAAGCGGCTCTTAATGCCGGAGCCCGTGAGGTTTATCTTATAGAAGAGCCGGTTGCCGCGGCGATCGGCGCACGATTACCGATTCAAGAAGCTACTGGCAGTCTCATAGTTGATATCGGTGGCGGAACTACTGAAGTTGCGGTAATTTCACTTGGAGCGATTGTCGCGAGCCGATCGTTACGTGTCGCGGGAGATGAATTAAATAACGATATTATCAATTACGTTCGCGATACGTTTAAACTGCTTTTAGGTGAACGGACCGCCGAAGAAATTAAAATTTCCGCCGGGAGTGCTCTACCACTCAAAAATTCCATAAAAGTCCAATTACGGGGTCGGGATCTCATTACCGGGCTGCCTAAAATAATTGAAACTGATGACGAGCATGTCCGTCGCGCATTGCATCGTTCGATTAGTACTATTGTTGATGCTGTCCGGTCAACAATTGAAGAAACCCCGCCCGAATTGGTCGCAGATATTATGGAAAGAGGTATTGTTTTAGCCGGTGGAGGGGCACTACTTCGCGGTCTGAATTCGATTATTGCCACGGCGACTGGCACGGTCGTACATATTACCGACGATCCTCTCACCGCGGTTGCGCGAGGAACAGGTGTTGTGATCGAAGACATCGGTGCATTACGGGAGGTCTTGCTTCCGAGTCAATCGAAACGACTGGATCGAGCATGAGAACTTACGGAACACTCGTTCGACGGCTCATTATTATTGCTATCGTCGTTTATGGTGCTACGTTGATACCCTTCGTTCGTGATTGGGTCAGAACCGGACTGGGACCAGTCATTCGAGTAGTCCGACAATCGACCGAGGGTACGCTTTCTAACTTTGGTATCCTATTTAATATTTCAACATTAGCTCACGAGAATGGGCAACTTCGAGTGAAGGTTAATGAGCTAACTGCTCTTGAAATTGCTAATACTGAACTAAAGCATGAAAATGACCTCTTGCGAGAAGAGCTAAGCCTCACCACCTCGGCCCATTCTAAATCGCTTATTGCCGCACAGGTCATTTCTCGTTCATCATCAGTCAGTCAACAGACAATTGTTATTAATAAAGGTCATGATGATGGTTTTGTTAGTGGCATGCCAATCATTGCCCAAGGTTACTTAGTTGGTCGAGTCGACGAAGCGCTGTCTAATACAAGCCGTGTCATGCTGCTTTCGAGCGTTGATTCACTTTTACCTGTCGTGTTGCAAAATTCTCGATCTGTCGGACTACTTAAAGGTGGAGCCGGAGGATTACTACTCGACGAAATTCCTCGAGATGTAACCATTGATGATAACGAAGCGGTCGTAACCTCAAATATTGGTGACATTGTAAAAAGTGGTATACCAATAGGGAAGGTGGCAGCCGTAATCTCTGGAAAAAGCGATATTTTCCAATCGGCACGAGTAACTTCCCCGATTGACTTGAGTCGACTGGAAATTGTTTTTGGAGTAAAATGAATTACTTCATCGTATTTTTGGTCTATATTATAGTTATCTCTCTTGGCAGTTCGTTTCACCTATTAGGAGGCACGGGACTATTCTTGCCGGTCTTTGTAATACTTGCCGGCATAGGCAACGATTGGCGCTTGTGGCTGGTTTGGCTTATCGCGTATCTTGCCACAGGCTTTTTCTTACCCGTTAGCGAGTTAACTTTAGCTATCATGGTTGTCTTTTCTCTGTTACTCCACTTATTATTTTCCCGGTGGATGAGTTTGGACGATTTTTTTATGAGCCGTTTAGCTATCGCGGGAGTCATTGCCCTTTTCATTGTGATAATCAGTTTCACCCCCGATCAACCATTTTCAATAAGCGTTGTAGGAAGTTATCTCATAACGATACCCGTGGCGTTTCTCTGGTTTTGGCTGACGCACCCGCGTGAAAGACGGCTGAAATGAGAGGAAAAAAAGGCATTTTTGGTTATAAAGTTGGATTAACCCGGCTGAGCACGAAACCACCGGGTGAGTGGTTCGACCCAAGTACGTTTCTCTTGAAAGGGGAGGAGAGTCTCCCTGAAGAGGAAACCGAAAAGCCACATTATTTTTTGGCCAAGAGCTTAGTTGTCATTGGCGCGCTCCTATTAATTTTTCGATTGACTAACTTACAGGTTACTCAGGGTTATGAAAATCGCTATTTAGCAGAAGGTAACCGCATTCGCCGACAGATTACCGTTGCGCCACGAGGATCAATCCTCGATCGAACTGGCGAACCGTTAGTTATGAATGAGCCTGGCTATAGTTTAGATATCATTCCTTCAGACCTGCCGACCAAAAAAGCCGATCGTCAGTCGATTTATGACATCGTCGCGCAAGCTACAGGCATTTCTGCTGATACTGTTGCAAACCAAATCAACCAAGCCGGTTTATCTTCGCTCGATCCGGTTAGCATTCAAGACAATCTGCCCCGCGAGGAAGCATTAGTCTATCAAATTAAATTTAATACTGCTTCCGGCGTACGAGTTTCTTATACTCCTTCCCGGAAATATGATACTACGGCCGGGCTTTCGCATATCCTTGGCTATACGTCTCGAATGACAGAAGAAGATACCCAAAAACATCCTGATTATCCCAACACCGCTCCAATCGGTCGATCGGGATTAGAATCGAGCTACGATTCTCAGTTGCGAGGAACGCAAGGTATTACCGAAATAGAAGTGAATGCTAATGGCCAATATCAACGCGCTCTCCACGATACCACCCCGGAAATAGGAAAAACCCTCCGCCTTACTCTTGACGTCGGACTGCAAAAAGAAATGGCATCGGCGTTAGAAGAAGCAATGCAAAAAAATAATGTCAAACAATCGGTTGGCATTGCCATGGATCCAACTACTGGTGGAATTTTGGCTTCGGTTTCTTTGCCAAATTATGACAATAATGTTTTTGCTCGCGGTATTTCTAACCAAGATTTTCAATCTATTACCAGCAATCCCGATAAGCCTCTGTTGAATCGGGCAGTCGATGGATTATATCCGGCTGGGTCAACCATCAAGCCGTTTGTCGCTAGTGCTGCATTACAAGAAAACACCATTAAATCAAATACAATCTTGGATACCTCGATTGGCAAAATAAAAATCGGCCAATGGGAGTTTCCTGACTGGAAAGTTCATGGAACAAGTGACGTTAGACAAGCAATTTCTGAATCAAATGACATTTTTTTCTACGCTCTTGGCGGAGGTTGGGATAAGATTCCCGGTCTTGGTGTCGAACGTTTGCGGAAATATTATCAAATGTACGGTTTTGGTAAAGATACTGGTGTGGACTATACATCAGAAAGTAGTGGCTTAGTCCCTGATCCGGATTGGAAGAAAAAAGTTAAAAAGGAGAGTTGGTATATCGGAGATACCTACCACATTGCTATCGGGCAGGGTGATTTACTGGTTACTCCAATTCAATTAGCTCGAGCGTTAAGCAGCATCGCCAACGGCGGAAATTTAGTCACGCCGCATGTAGTTGAAAGTTTAGAAAATCCCGAAACCGGAGAGCAGGAGACGCTGACATTCAATCAAGAAAAACTAGCTATTTCTGATGATACACTCCAAACGGTTCGCGACGGTTTACATCGTACGGTTGATTCTGACACTGGTTCTGCTCGAAGTTTACGTAGTTTATCATTTTCAAGCGCTGGAAAAACGGGGACTGCCCAGTTTGGAACCGAACAAAAAACTCACGCTTGGTACATTGGTTATGCGCCATTCGATAATCCGAAAATTGTTGTCGCAATTCTGGTTGAGGGTGGTGGAGAAGGTAATGCTATTTCTGTTCCTGTAGCCGGCCGGGTATTTCAGTACTACATGTCACATTTATAAAAATTTGCCCCAGCTTAAGACTGGGGCGTGCTTCTGGCGGTGACAAAAGCAATGAACTTTTCTCGATCAACTTTGTCAAGAAGGTCCATTTCGCCGCGCAACACAAGGAGATCAGTCAACTTTAGTCCAAGGCGTTTGTCATCTTCACGGTGGGCATTAAGACTTCTTAATCCAACTAAGACCATATCGTGAACCAAGGCCAACGCCGCACCTTCATGCTTAGGTAGTTTCATTATTTCACTACCAATAGCGACTATTGATCCCGTAATCAAGACATTTCCATTTCTCGAAATCGTCGATGTTGATAACGTTGCACTGACAATTAGCCGGATTTCGAAGTAAAATGTCCCACTTTGCTTCTTCGGGAAAATCACTCGGATGTACCCTGTGGCAAGTTGTGAAACTTCATCCAAAGCGATTTGTCCGGTATATCGACATCTCATGCGTTCCCCCCTTTCCCCAACCAAAGCGACCAAAGTTATTATACCCTATTAGCTTTTCTCAGCTAAAGCTCAGATTGACAAACCAGGGAAATATGCTAATCTATAAACATAAATTATTAATATATGTAACGGATAGTGGCGATGAGCCGCTAAATTGTTTTTAGGAGAAGTAATGGCAAATAAATCAGTTACCTTTACCAAAGAAGGGTTAGAGCAGCTTAAACTTGAGTTGAAAGAGTTAAAAGAGGTCAAACGCTCTGAGATTATTGGGCGTATTAAAAGCGCCCAAGAACTTGGTGACCTTTCAGAAAACGCGGAATATCAATCAGCCAAAGAAGACCAATCGTTTATTGAAGGCCGCATTCAAGAGTTAGAAACCATGATCAAATCGGCCAAAGTGGTTGAACGACAGCATGACTCAGCTTTTATTGGAATTGGTAGCACGGTTATGGTTGATATTGAAGGTGACCATATGTCTTATGAAATTGTTGGGCCGACCGAAAGTGATATTGAAAACAACAAAATTTCATCTGAATCTCCTGTTGGTCGTTCCCTTTTGGGTCACAAAAAGAGTGATGCCGTCACTGTGTTAGCCCCAGGTGGTGAGGTTATCTACAAAATATTAGAAGTTAAATAGTTCCTAAAAACTGCTGGCCCCCCAGCAGTTTTTACTTGGAGTTGTGAATTTGAGCAATTACTGCGTCAGAAACTGCGAGCCTCCCTCAACGTACATTTAAGTACGCCTCGGTTTATTTCTCGTTCCTTCCTGGTAATTGTCACAAATTGACAACTCCCTATGCCTTGATAAATATTTTTAAAAATGAAAAAGTCCGAATGACGAAAACATGTAATTGAGATTTTGTGATTTTTTTGTCATTTAGCATTTTGATTTCGTCATTTTTATCTTATCTGGTCGGTCTACGCTTCTTCTGATAGAATATAGAAAAATTGAAGAGATTTATTATTTATGTTTTGGGTAGATTCTATAGTTAATGAAGTTATTGAAAAACGCAAACCACCATTCAAAGTTTACGATTGGTGGACGCCTTCGGGTATTGCCACAGCAGGGCATATCCGGACTGTTCTTATTCATCAGGCTATCTATGAAGGTCTCAGACTCAAAGGCCTCGAAGCAGAATACTACTATGGTTTTGATGATATGGATCCGATGGATGGACTTCCCCCCGATGTGCCTGAAAGTTTTCAACAGTACCTTGGACTTCCTCTTTTTAAAGTTATGTCACCCGTTGAAGGATATAAGAGTTTTGCCGATTATTTTTCTTCCCGTTATTTAGAAGCAATGGAAGATCTTGATGTTCATCCAACCGTTCCTAAAACGAGCGAACTTTATGCCAGTGGCGAATTTAATGAAGCCATTACCATCGCTCTCGATAATGCCGAGAAAATTCGTGGAATCTATGCTGATTTTGGGGCAGAACGCCCGAAAGACTGGTATCCGTTTCAGCCGATCTGTGAAAATTGCGGGAAAATTGGCACCACCTATGTCTATGATTGGGACGGCAGTGAAGTCTCCTACCGATGCGAACCAAACATGGTTGAATGGGCGCAAGGCTGTGGCAACGAAGGCAAAGTCAGCCCTTATAATGGTAAAGGAAAAATGTTTTGGAAAGTTGAATGGCCAGCAAAATGGTTTATTTTCCAGCCCGATTATGAAGGAGGCGGAAAAGATCACTTTACGAAAAATAGCTCTCGGGATTACGGATTACGCATCGTTAAAGATGTTTTTGCAGCCGTTGCTCCGATTGGCTATGGTCATGAATTTTTCACCGTTGGTGGTAAAAAAATATCTTCTTCAAAAGGGGTTCGAATCAGCGCGAATGACGCTGCGCATTACCTACCCGCTCATTTAATGCGTTATTTCGTCTATCGGACTCCGTTAAATCGTCATGTTGAATTCTCTCCAGGCGGAGATACAATTCCTCGAATTTTTGATGACTACGATCGATCACTAGAGATGCTTAAAACCACTCCTGACAGCAATGAGGCACGAGCAATAATCTATAGTCACCAAAGTACGGAACCGCTCCCGGAATATACTATGCGCTTTTCTAAAGTCACTTTTTTGATTCAAATGCCTCATATCGACATTCATGAGGTAGCGACGAAAGAGAAAAGTTCTCCCCTCAATTCCGTTGAAGAAACAGAATTAAATCTTCGGATTGAGTACGCCAGACGTTGGCTTGAAACGTTTGCCGATGAAACAGCTAAATTCGAACTACAGCCAGAACTACCTGATGTAACGTTAACCGATGAACAGAAAATGTATTTGCATCGAGCAGCTGAAGCTTTAGCTACTACAGATTGGAGCGGCGAGGCGATTCATACCATTTTGCACGACATTAAAAATGATATGAATTTGGCCCCGAAAGTCGCTTTTTCTGCTATCTATAAAATTTTCCTTAATAAAGATCAGGGACCGCAAGCTGGTTGGTTCTTAGCTTCCTTGAATAAAGAATTTGTTTTAAACCGAATGCGTGAAGCATCAGCTAAACTCGGAAGTTAAATATGCACGTTTATCTTGTTCGGCATGGCCAAACGAATAATAACGTGGCAGCAACGCATCAAGGTCGCGATGCGACATTAACCGATCTTGGCCGTCAGCAGGTAAATTATGTGGCCAACTCATTAAAACTCTTTCCGATTGAACTCATTCTCTCCAGCCCCTTCGAGCGGGCAAAAGAATCAGCACGAATTATCAATAAAACATTGCAAAAAGAGATTATATTTACCGGGGAGCTACGGGAAATTATGTTTCCAACTGAGTTACATGGTATGCATTACGATCATCCAACTTCGCTCGAGGTACGAGCTCTCATGAAAAAAAATGCCGACGATCCGGATTGGCATCATAGTGACGAAGAAAATTTTTATGACGCCTGTAAGCGAGCCCAAAAGTTAATTCAATCATTCGAGTCCTATGGTAAAGAACATATTTTAGCCGTCACGCATGGTGGATTTCTGTGGACTCTGATGGGTATCTTACTCTATGGTGAAAAACTTACCCCCAAACTATACTGGCCGATTCAGGAATTTCTGACGATAACGAACACTGGAATTTCGATTATCGAGAAAAGTGAACCGGAAGGGTGGCAACAGGAAGCGAAATGGCGACTCAATACCTGGAATGATTATGCTCACTTACGAGAAATTGATTAAATAGAGGATGGAGATACCATGTTAGACATTAAATTTATTCGCGAAAATCCCGACCAAGTTAAACAAGGGCTTCAGGCTAAGGGTTTTGATTCGGGACTTATTGATCAATTACTTCCTTTAGACGAAGAATCTCGCTCTATCCTAGCAGAAATTGAATCGCTGCGGGCGGAGCGAAATAAAATTGCAGCTATGGGCCCCCATGCTGCGGATCAAGGACGTCAGATTAAGCAGAAACTTGAATCGCTTGACCAACACTATAAAGAAAAGTCAGAGCAAGTTAAAACTATTTTAGCCTCTTTACCTAATATTCCTTCTGCCGATAGCCCAATTGGGCCTGACGAATCAGCTAACGTGGTCATCAGAAAAGAAGGTGAAGCACCTCAATTAACCAATCCAAAAGATCATGTTGAATTAGCCGAACAATACGATCTGATCGATATACAACGAGCGGTGAAAGTCGCTGAATCACGATTTAACTATCTGAAAAACCAAGCGGTTCTCTTAGAATTCGCCTTAATTCGATTGGCTCTGGATATCGCTCAAAAGCATGGCTTTACTCCGATGATTACCCCACAACTGGTTAATGAGGATACAGCGGCTGGAACAGGCTATCTTTCTAAATCTCAGGACGCGGAGCCGCCAGCCGGCGGAAGTGAGGTCTATAAGACCCAAGATAACCTCTACCTCATTGGGACAAGTGAAATGGCTTTAGTTGCTTATCACAAAGACGAACTGCTCATGGAAAAGGATTTACCAAAGCGATATGTCGGGTTTTCGACCTGTTTTCGGCGTGAAGCTGGGTCATACGGAAAAGACACACAAGGAATTCTCCGCCAACATCAGTTTGATAAAGTTGAACTGGTTAGCTTTGTGAAGCCTGAAGATTCGGACGCTGAATTAGAAAAAATTCTCGGTATCGAGGAAGAAATTATGCAAACCCTGCAACTCCCGTATCAAGTCGTCCAAATTGCCACGGGCGATTTAGGCTTCCAAGCCGCTAAAAAGTTTGATATTGAAGCATGGATGCCAGGACAAAACAAATATCGAGAAACACACTCCTGCTCGAATACAACTGACTTTCAATCCCGTCGATTAAACATTCGCTATAAAACCAGCGAAGGTAAAAATGAGTTCGTGCATACCTTAAATGGGACAGCCGTGGCAATTGGCCGGATGATAATCGCGATTCTTGAAAACGGCCAGCAAGAAGATGGCCGCATAATGATCCCAAAAACGCTGCAACCTTACACCGGCTTTACTACCATCGGTTAACTCAATTCTGTTGGCTTATTTACTTATATGTGTGCTTAGAACATAATTGAAACATAAAAGGAGCGGACTATGCTGGAGTTAAGTAAAAAACAATGGCTGTATGTTGGAATAAGCGGAGCTGCTCTGGTAGCTGTGGGTATTGGTGCTGGATATATGATTCGTAAAAATAATACGCCAAAAGTCACAACGACATTATCTACACCTACCTCTTCCGCGACAACAACATCTTCAGTCACCGCTACGGCTTCTCCAACTGCCACTCCATCCACCTCCAGTTCTCCCAGCCTTAAATCTCTCGATGCAACTTGGAATATTTACACCAATCCCAAATTAGGATTTTCCATTAATTTACCGAAGCAGGTTTCTAAAGATGCTTCGTGTGAAGCCACTCAAAGCAATGGTGCAACATTATATAAAGTAAAAACAGGTTTAATCAATCTTAAAACATTTGAAGATGCGAGTGTAGTATATATCCGGCCTGAATTTTACATTGAATCGTCTGGTGGTAATGGCGATGCCTCAAATCTCTTATTTACGAATTGTAAGAAGACGACCACAACCCTAGCCTTAGCCAAAGATACATCAAACACGAATTTACCTCAGGGATTCGCAATTAAAATTGCCAGCGCTGCAAATGATGCAGATATCGATAAATTTATTAAGAGTGAATACGGCAAAGGTTGCAGCTTTGACGCTAAGAGCGCATCAAAACAAGCTGGTACTTTTGATGTAAAAATTAAAGGTGATGGGAAGAGTCTGGAAGATACGGAATGCCCGATTAATTATATTACGGTTCTCAAATATAGCCCAACCCAAAAAGCCCTCGCCAAATGGGATGTCGGCCAAGAATTCGTTTTCGTCGATAGTAATAATAAGCCCTACGATTCGGACATTAACGATAGCTTCAAATTCAACTAATTTCTAAAATTCACGAAATTGACATATTTCTACGTCATCACTTCCGTGGCTCGTTCGACGTACATTTAGGTACGTTTCACTGCACTACTCAGTGATTCCTTGAACTATACTCAATTTCGTGAATTTTAATTACACTCCTTTGTTGTTTCTGTCATCTTAAAGCTAACCGATTTGTCTGACTGAGGGATTGTCACGATATGGCTTGGATAATCAATTACACTCGTTGTAATACAACTTGACCCGGGAGTAGTTTCTTCAACATCGACTTCTATATTATTGTCGTGGTCGACGATTTTCTTTATTTCTATATCACTTCCGCCAGAGCTCTTTTGCCCATCAAATACGGCAATCACCATGCTATCGTCAAAATTTATCGTTGATGGCGCGTCTTTACCCAGTTTACTTTTCCATTCATCAGCACTTTTAATCACCAAATTCTGTGGCTGATTTTGTTGTAAATCAGCGTCCTTAAAGACAGTTTTCATCTGAATTTCAGTATCGCTCGAACCGCTTGTTGATGACGTTGTTGATTTATTACCTGAAGACATCAATGCATAGACAATAATAGCCACTACAACCAGACCGAGCACAATTATTCCTGGAGATGTTTTACGTGTCATAATAGGTTTCCTTCGTAACCCGATAATAGTTGCAACCGATTCATTTATCAAGGACGATCTTAAATGTACTCTTTTGCCTGCTTACTGACAACTCACAGCAAGTGTGATATGGCTTAAATAAGCTAGGAGGTCTCATGAATTTTCAACTCAAGTGCCGTCATATGGATTGTCCGGACGATCTCAAGCAGGCAATTCCCGAGAAAGTGAAGCGATTCGAACCTCTTGTTCCGGATCAGACATTTATGGAAATGGAGCTTAATCAGCTTCCACGGGCCCAGGCCGATGGCGACAAAGAAGCGGAAGTATTAGTCGATATTCCTGGTGTAAAGCCAGTCATCCGATTTGTTTGTCATGGCGAAACATTCTTAGAAGCGGTTGATCGAGTCTTAGACAAACTTGACGAGGAGTTAAGCAAACGCAAAGACAAACTAACCGATCACAGTTATAACGGAGAACCAGTTAAAGTAATAGTCGCTGATGAAGTTAATCGCGACGAGCTCTAGAGTGTTGACTTTTTTGCCCGAGTATGGTATAGTGTGGTCACCATAACCCAGCACCATCTGAGGTTTGTACCAGATAGAAAGTGTATTACTATCTCACGCCGAAGATGGAATAACGGTAGAGACCTGTGATGGTGCTGGGCCAAGGTGAACCTTATCAAAACCTCCCTTCGTGGGAGGACAGTACGGGTTATACGTAGCCATTACTGTTCTCTTACGAAAACACTCTAATGCAGCGCTAGACGCTGTTTTTTGTTACGCTAAAAAGGTCCGGGGCAGACCCTGCGGAACTGGTGGATACGGGCAAAAGCGCTGACACGTATGCATCAGTATCTGCTTCCGGACTCTACTTTTCTGCTCATGCTATTATTGGGTTGGGAATTGACTGACGTTTGGGAATAAAACATAAAGGCCGTCAGTTAATTCCCCATTACTTCCACTTTCTACCGGCCCTCGAGCCGGTAGTTTGTTTATTGTGACATAGCATCGTCCCCTGTTATTTTTGTCCTATTTCAGGTAAAATACACACGTATATGATTAAATTATTTACTCCGTTAATTAAGGATACTACTCGAGGCGATGTTCGTCGCTTAAAGCCAATTATTACCCAAATCACTGCCCTCGAACCTGAACTTCAAGGGTTGTCTGATACTGAATTATCTGAACAATTTCGAGCCATTAAAGACGAAGTTCGTTCCAAATATTCTGAACTAAAATCTGATCCGCCAGCCGGCGGAAGCGATGCTACTGCCTTGAAACGAAAGGCGCAAAAACTTCTCGACGATTATTTGCCGCGGGTTTTTGCTTTTACGAGAGAAGCCGCCAGTCGTACCCTCGGGATGCGTCATTACGACGAACAACTGATGGGTGGCATGATTCTTCACCAGGGTAAAATTGCTGAAATGAAAACCGGTGAAGGAAAGACCCTCGTTGCAACGTTGCCGCTCGTCCTTAATGCCTTAGTTGGCGAAGGCGCACATTTAGTTACGGTGAACGACTATCTGGCGAAACGTGACGCCGGCTGGAACGGCCCGTTATATCACATGTTGGGCTTAAGCGTCGCTTATATTGGTCATGAATCCTCATTTATGTACGATCCCGATTGCATGATTGAAGGTGAAACTGACCCACGGCTCAAATCAATGCGAGCGATTACACGTCCCGAGGCCTACCGAGCCGACATTACCTACGGCACGAACAATGAGTTTGGCTTTGATTACCTTCGCGACAATATGGAATATGCCGAAGCTAATTTACGCATGCGTCCGTTTTACTTTGCTATTGTTGACGAAGTTGACAGTATTTTAATTGACGAAGCTCGTACGCCTCTGATCATTTCCGGACCAGCCGCGGAAAGTGCAAGTTTATATTCACAATTCGCCCAAATCGTCCCACGGCTCAAGGCCGAAGAAGACTATACTATCGATGAAAAAGCGCGCGCTGTCTCAATTACTGATAGCGGGATTGTCAAGGTGGAACAAGCCCTCGGGGTTGAACACTTGTATGAGAGCGACAATATTCTGCTCGTTCATCACCTTGAAGAGGCCATGAAAGCCTGGGCGATTTTTAAGAAAAACAAAGACTATGTTGTTAAAGACGGCGAAGTTGTGATCGTTGATGAATTTACCGGCCGTATGATGCCAGGCCGGCGTTATAGTGAAGGCTTACACCAGGCGATTGAGGCGAAAGAAGGGGTGGAAGTTAAACGCGAGAGCGAAACCTTAGCGACAATTTCGTTCCAAAATTTGTTCCGCATTTATCCAAAATTGGCTGGTATGACAGGAACCGCCGCGACAGAAGCTGAAGAATTCTGGAAAATTTATCAGCTCGATGTTGTGGTTGTCCCAACCCATCGGCCCATTGTTCGAAAAGATTTACAAGATCTTATTTATAAAACCGAGGGAGCCAAGTTAAACGCAGTCATGCAGGATATACTTGAGTCTCAGCAAAAAGGTCAGCCCGTGTTGGTTGGGACTATCTCCGTCGCCAAATCAGAACGTCTCTCGCGTTTGCTTAATCAATCAGGCATTAAACACCAGGTTTTAAATGCGAAATATCACGAACGAGAAGCCAAGGTGATTATGAATGCTGGAAAACCCGGCACTGTTACCGTCGCGACCAATATGGCTGGTCGTGGTGTTGACATTATTTTAGGGGGTTCGCCACCGAGCAAAGAAGACCCTGAGGCGTACGCCGAGTGGCAAAAAGAGCATGAAGCTACCAAACAAGCCGGTGGATTGTATGTGATCGGCACGGAACGGCACGAATCACGACGGATTGATAATCAGCTTCGTGGACGATCCGGTCGGCAGGGAGATCCTGGTATGACCCGATTCTATATTTCCATGGAAGACGATCTCATGCGTATTTTCGGTGGTGACCGACTAAAAAATATGATGGATAAACTCGGGTTACCTGAAGATCAACCAATCCAACACCAACTGATTACTCGCTCAATTGAGAGTGCGCAAAAACGGGTCGAAGGTCATAACTTTGATATTCGCAAACACGTGGTGGAATACGACGATGTCATGAATAAGCACCGCGAAGTTATTTATCGTAAACGAAAGAAAATTCTCACTCTCGGCGAACCAACAGAAGAAGGTAAGAATCCGTTCGAAACCGAAACTTGGCTGCACCAAGAATTGACCAACTTGATGCATGACGAAGAACGAACAAAATATGAGGAAAAGACAACTCAATACGGATTACCGATTGTCCAACAGGCTGAGCGATTTATCTATCTTCGAACGATTGATCAATATTGGATTGAGCACTTGAATCAAATGGAAGAATTACGCACCGGTATACATTTGCGTGGCTACGGTCAGGTTGATCCATTAGTTGAATATAAGCGCGAAGCTTATGGCCTTTTTGAACGATTACTCGCCGCCATTGAAGCTGAAGTAGTCCAAAACCTCCTCAGAATGGAAATTACCAATCAACCACCACAGCCCCAAGCCCCGACCCAGAATCTCCAATATCAAGGAGCGGATGAATCGTTGGCTGGCGGCGGCATAATCCCGACGAGTCAAAATGTTGATGATGCAATGGGACAAGTCCAAGCAGTCGTTCAGGAACACGAAAAAGAATCCGAAGCGATTGCAAAGTCGGAAGAACAATCCGCCGGTCGGCGGATCGGCCGCAACGAGCCCTGCCATTGCGGGAGTGGCAAGAAGTACAAAAAATGTCATGGCGCGCAAACCTGACGACTTAATTGATTAAATACATAGAATATGACAGAGTCGACTTATGAAAAATGATATGACTATCAACCAATTAGCCGAGTTAGTTTCCAATAGTTTTACTGAGCAAAAAAAACATTTTGACAAACAATTTGCCCTTATGGAGCAGCGACTCGATAATCATGATGGAAAATTTGTTTCGATTGAGATGAAACTAACGGAACACGATAAAAAGTTTGATGATATTGGACAGAAACTATCTGATCATGATGAAAAGCTCGATCGGATAGTGACTACTCTCGATCAGCACACACACTTTTTAGAACGGCTTGACCAGGAAAGGTTATTTACTTTAGAGCATGTCAAACGATTGGAACGTGAGATAAACGTTATTAAAGTACGATTAAATATCAAATAGCGTGAGATCGTGCACAAGCCTGACGACTTAGCTCAAACCTATAATAAAATCGCGCAGGATTGGCATAGTAACCACCAAACTGACCTTTGGTGGAAACCAGGAACGGATACATTTATTTCTTTATTACCACCAAAGCCGTTAGTGCTTGATGTTGGTTGTGGTGACGGAAATAAAGCAACTTATTTGATTCAACGAGGAGTTAAAGTTGTTGGTATCGATAGCTCAGAAGAGATGATTAAGATCGCCACCGAAGAAGCGCCTGATGGTAAATTTCTAATCCTTGATATTCGTAATATCGATCAATTGCGCGAGCGGTTTAATGGCATCTATCTCCAAGCCGTATTACTGCATCTCCCGAAAAAGGAAATAAGCGCTATACTCACGAAACTTTTGACCAAGCTCAAGAAAGGTGGAATACTCTACGCGACGGTCAAAGAAATAAGACCACTTCAGCCAGAAGAAGAGATAAAAACCGAAAATGATTACGGCTATACTTACGAGAGATTTTTTAGTTATTTTAATCTCGATGAAATAAAGCATTTGTTAGAGCAAGCCAAATTAAATATCATATCTTTGAATTTGGGTCCCAATGAAAACACAAATTGGATTGAGGCCATTGCCAAAAAATAAGATATATACTACAATACCTTTTATGAAAAACAAATTACTAAATCTTTACAACAGACCCTTCTTAAAACCCAACCTGACAAAACTCATTGTCTGGACAATATTCATCTTTATTATGATTGTCGGTTATTCTATGACTTGGGCGTTTGGCGACCATAGTACACCAGAGCCTTTCCTTTCTCAAATTCTTGGTGGAGCAGGTGTACCTTTCTGGGTAATATGGAGCTTTCTTACTCTACCATTGACACCGTTATGGTTGGCTACTGGTGTTTTTACACTAATCAATGATTCACTCTGGGTTCTATCATCGGGGCTCTACGTCTTGATCCAACTTATTTATTTCTATCTTCTCGCTTGTTTTTTTACGTTGATGCTAAAAAAACTCAAGCAAACACTGCATTTCTCTTGAGTTAAAAATTGTCCTATCTTGTCTTAATTACCAGAGACGAAATATTATGTTGCTTGATCGAACCAGGAAAATATATCACTCATAATTTCTGACTTGAAAGATTTTTATCATTGTGCTACGTCTTATATATGATGAAAAATTATCTTACTGCATTGCTCGCGACTATTTTGGTTGGTGCTACTTCGATTTTCATTTTTGCTTTGCCGGAATTTAGTATCGCTGCCCCTCCACCTCAGGCATTAAGTCATATCCCCGTTTGTCCTCCAGGGCCAGTGAGTGATGAAGTCAGATGTCACGCAAGAGTTGTAGTCAACGATAAGGGAAAGCCAAATACCACAACTAGCCCAACAGGTTTAAGCCCTGCCCAATTCCAAGGGGCTTATGGACTAGGTGGGGGTTCGGATAATGTTCTGGCCATTGTGGATGCCTATGATCATCCAAACATTAAAGCTGATTTAGATACGTATAGTTCGCAGTTCGGGTTACCCATTTTGCCTACTTGTTCGGGCCCAATTGCCAATTCTGCCGTGCCGTGTTTTCAGAAAGTTGATCAAAACGGGGGAACGAATTATCCGAATGTCAGTTCCGGTTGGGCGTTAGAGATCGCCTTAGATGTACAAGCTGCCCATGCGGTTTGCCCGGGTTGTAAGTTACTGCTCGTGGAAGCCGCCAGTAGCAGCTACAACAATTTAATGACGGCTGTTGACCGAGCCGTAACGCTGGGCGCTAAAGTCGTGTCAAACTCATATGGCTCGAATGAATTCTTGTCGGAAACCAGTTATGATGGTCACTTTAATAAACCTGGGATCGCTTTTGTGTTCAGCTCTGGAGACAGCGGCTATGGTACATCCTATCCCGCGGCTTCGAGGTACGTGACCGCTGCTGGGGGAACGAGCTTAAACGTAACGCCTAATGGTGATGGCACATATAGTTATGGAAGCGAAAAAACCTGGAGCGGATCTGGCAGTGGTTGCAGTTACTATGAATCAAAACCAAGTTGGCAACCTAATATTAGCTGTACGAGACGAACCATTGCCGACGTTTCCGCTGATGCTGATCCTTATACTGGCGCATCGGTCTATGATAGCGTGCCCTATAGTGGCCAAACCGGTTGGTTCCAGGTTGGCGGAACCAGTTTATCCGCACCAATTATTGCTGCGACTTACGCTCTGAAAGGCGTGCCAGCTGGAACTCAAGCTAATTCTTTACCGTATCTCAATAGCCCTTCGACTAACTTGCATGATGTTACCTCCGGTAGCAATGGCGGATGTGGCTGGAAAAAAATACTCTGTACCGCCACTACTGGTTACGACGGGCCAACTGGATTAGGAACTCCGAACGGAATTAATGGCTTTTAGGTTAAGCTGCATCCGGTAGTCACAACTTTGAGACAGAAGAAAATAGTATTTCTATTCGGCGGGCCGGGGGGCGAGCACGAAGTCTCTTTATCGACCGCTAAAAGTACGTTACCCTCATTTGAAGAGCAGTTTGTATTACTGCCAGTTTTTATCAGCAAGAACGGTTTGTGGTCATTAGATGATATGTATGTTCGGGCAGACCAAGCTTGGGCTCAGGCAGAGAAATTAATGAAGAAAAAAGGCCAACCGTCCGAAATTGCCCTGGAATCAATTGAAAAACAGGAACCAGACGTTGTGTTTATTGGTCTTCATGGTCAATTTGGGGAAGACGGAACGCTTCAAGCATTACTCGAAGCCCGAGGACTTACCTACACCGGCAGTGATTCAGAAGCTTCGGCTCTCGCGATGGATAAACCCAAAGTTTTTCAAATTTTACAGGACGAAGATATTACCGTACCCGACTTTTTAGAAGTTACTAAAGAAACGCACCAAAAAGATATTGCCGATTTTATTAATTACGTAAAGTTACCTGTCGTGATTTTACCGGCCGATGGTGGTTCGTCAGTCAATGTTTTGATCATACGCAATGCAAAGAAAGTCCAATCAGCAATTAAAAAAATTCTTGCCGATTCAGATAGAGCTTTGATTTCTAAATATATCCCTGGGAGAGAAGTGAGCTGTGGGGTGTTAGTGACAAGCAAGACGGAACTAACGGCCCTACCACCAACTGAGCTCATTCCAACGCCGAAACATGAATTCTTCGATTACGAAGCCAAGTATCTTCCCGGCGAAACTAAAGAAATTACCCCGCCTGAGATGGATGAGGATTTGATTAATCGAATTAAAGATTTAGCCAAGAAAGTTCACCAATTGGTAAACGCTGACGGATATAGCCGAACCGATATGATCGTGGATGAGAAGGGCGGCATCCATGTGTTAGAAATTAACACACTCCCCGGATTAACCGCCACCTCAATTCTGCCACAGCAAGCCAACGTTTTTGGACTGTCATTTCCTAAATTGTTAACCATCATTTGTACTCATATTGATCAGTCTGACCAAGAGCATATTACCGCTGTCTAACATTAGGCAACTCGTTGATATTGGGTTCGCTCACGTCTGGCACTATCAAGCTGGCTCCGTAATGCTCGGATGTCCGCTGTTTCATGATCGCGTTCTTCACCAATAGTGTTGGAAAGTTGATCGCGACGCACGCGCACTTCATCCTCACCTTGCGTTCGTCTCGCCGCAATATCATCCATGGTTCGACGTCGAATCGCATCGATTTCACGATCTGCTTCCCGATTTAGTCGGCTGATTGTCTGAGATGTTTCACTAGGTCGTATGTTGAGCCGACGCTGTAAACTGACTATTTGTCCGTCAATTTCTTCACGCATGTTTTCTCCTTTCTAATTCAAAATTAACTGATGAAGTAGGTCAATGCTACGGTGAAATAAATAGACGTTGGGAAAAAATCTTGTATATTTTCATAATATTTTCCAATTTACACTTTTACTCTTTACCTATTAATAGAAATAGGAGAAACTACCGACATGAATCGCAAAATATACATCGTAGTTGGGGCAGTCTTGTTTATCATTGGTGGAACAACCTGGTTTTTCTGGCACAAGGATAAAAATGCGGTGGTAACTGTCGCAACACCGACTCCGACGCCTCAAACTAGTCCGTTGATCAGTGAAACAACACCTTCACCATCTCCTCCGCCAGCTGGCGGACCAACCCCTACGCCAGCAGCTACCGCGAGTTCGACACCAACTCCTCTGGTTACCGACCCCATCGCTGATTTCAAGTCGCGGATTACCAAGAAGTTCTTCGGTACGTATGTTACCCCCACCAACTCTCCGGTTAATCCAGAAAAATTTACTGGCTACCATACGGGAGTTGATGTTGAATATGGCGATGTTTCGACTGACGTGCCAGTCTACGCCGTTGCCGCTGGCGAGGTTATTACTTCGCGAACGGCCAGTGGCTATGGCGGAGTCGTGGCAATTAAACACACGTTAAATGGAAAATCGGTGGTGACAATTTACGGCCATTTGGCTCCATCATCTTTGATTGCCAACGGTAAAAAAGTCAATCCCGGTGATAAAATCGGCATCCTTGGTAAAGCCTATAGCAGCGAAACCGATGGCGAGCGCAAGCACCTCCATTTCGGAATCGTGAAAGGCAGTGCAGCTAATATTAAAGGGTATGTCTCATCTAAAGATCAGCTCAGCGGCTGGTATGATCCGTTGGACTTTCATCCTTGACCCCACCAGTAATAGATCGCCACTCCCGCACCATTCGGTGCAGGATCGCGATGACCATTCTGTCATTGCGAGGAACAAAGAGACGAAGCAATCTTTTCCTTATTTATTCAGTTCGTCAATTTTTGACTTGATTGTGTTATAATCCGGTACGCCATCGAGTGTTTTGCCGTTAATATAAATCGTTGGTGTGGAATTAACTCCTAAATCGTTACCATCCTGTTGATCGCTGGTAATCTTATCGGCAAATTTATTACTCTCAACATCACTTTTGAATTTATTGGCGTCTAAGCTAAGATCGCGGGCATAGCCAACGAAAATATCGATTGGCTTAGATTCTTCGGCCCAGGCATTCTGGTTGTCGTATAACTTATCGTGCATTTCCCAATATTTGCCTTGGTCGCCGGCGGCTTCGGCCGCTTCAGCGGCGATTAAAGCATTCGGGTGTTGCGGCAACGGATAATTGCGGAATACAAAATTAATCTTCCCCTTATAGTCGTTGAGGACCTGCTTTAAGGTCGGATATACGGCCCCACACGCTGGACATTGATAATCACCAAACTCAACAATCGTAACCTTTGCGCCGTCGGCAGAGATTTTATTGCTATTGTCACGAATTAATAATTTTTCACTGGCTGGACCAGTTGGTTTTGTGCCAGAATGACCACCAAAAAAAATAATCCCACCTAAAATTGCGAGGGTTGCAATGGCGATACCGACAATAACTTTAACGTCTTGGGTCATTCTTTTTGTTCCTTCAAAGCGTAGATCATCGCAATCGTTATTAAAGCAAAAGCGACGAGAGAAAGAAAGGGTATAGTAATAAAGCCGTAATACTCAACAAATTTCGTCGTACAAGAGATTCCGGCCTCACATGGTGCCAAACGGTCAGGAATTATCCCTTGTTGTAGTAGGTAGTGATATAAGGCAATCAAAGCACCAAATGATGACATAACAACTACATACCAGGGCAGAATTTTATCCTTCTTAATAATGCCAATCGGGATTATTAAAACGAGCGGATACATAAAAATCCGCTGATACCAACACAACACACAAGGGGTGAGATGTAAGACATTGCTGTAATATAAACTGCCCAATGTTGCCACAATCGCAACCAACCATGAAGCATAAATTAATCGCTCTTTTAGCATAGTGTTAGTTTACCTTAGAGCAGAAGGGAATGGAATAACAATACCCGTAGACCTGTTAGAGCATTTACTTTTAGGTCTTTTTATGGTATGGTTTTCCCAATCGTCGCTTGTAGTATCCATGACAGGAGAAGCACTTGAGAACGAACTACGCGAGTTGTCGGCGGTGTGGCAAGAAGTCAAAATGCACGTGCCGCAAGTTTTTCTGGGGTTGGCAAACTATCTCAACCGTGAGTGTTCTGATGCTGTTGGTGGTCGCAGCACTGCTACGTGCGACTGCGAACAATCTATCAATCGCTCATGATTCAGAAGAGCTTGCACGACTCTCCCGCGTTTTCGACAGCTACATGTCTGATCATCCAGCGGGGACGGGCAATTGGTGGTATAAAACCACCGTTTCCCCCGAGATTGCCTTAAAAAGTCTGGGGGACGATCTGACCAAGAATCAAAATCTCGTCGCCGATGCGGTCCAAAAATTTGGTTCAACAAACCAGGCTACAAAAGAGATTGCATCAGCCTTCCCCGCATTTCGTACCTCAGTCTATAACAACGGAACGGCCGTCTCCATCGGAAACTCCACTAAGGCAATAACTCCCGTTGAGGGGCAACAGGAAGTCTGTTTCTTCGCTCAGTCAGACATGAAGGGCGGCGAACTGCCTTCCAGCCTCTTCTGGAATCCCGATTGGAAAACGTTGATGATCTGCGGGGTAACTTATCCCCCCAAACTCTTCCCCGCCCTAGTTCTCCATGAACTGGGTCACGGACTCGCTCAACGACAGAAAAGGCCATCATCTACTGCTCGCCCTGACTCCGACCTCTATATTGAAGAAGAGATCGAGATACACGGGATTGAGGCGGCGGTGATGGACCGAGCCACGAACGGTGCCTACTACCAAATGCTCGACGAGATCCTGGCGCGTGCTAAACCAACAACCTGGCACAAAGCCGTATACGCGATATCGTCGGCAGACCTGGTCCGGCTCGATCGACTCTTCG
>JBGPML010000008.1:0-24541 GCA_041486955.1 Patescibacteria group bacterium | reverse complement strand
CACGCACCATTCGGTGCATGGTCGCGCCGCTTAAGGCGAGCCAAAATCTGTTATTATAACTGCACGATTAGTTTGTAAAGACAAGAAGATCGGTGTAGGTATTGCTTCGACAGTCTCCTTATTTCTTACAATTAATTTATCGTAGAAGAATCTAAGCTAATGTCTTTTGAGGTAGCCCGTTGCTTCTGTATTCCAGAATATCTCCAGGCTGACAATCTAAGGCTTTGCAAATTGCCTCCAATGTTGAAAAACGGATAGCTTTTGCCTTTCCATTCTTCAAGATGGAAAGATTAGCCATGGTTAGACCTACTTTTTCAGTAAGTTCAGTAACACTCATTTTTCGCTTTGCCAACATGACGTCGATATTGATTATTATTGTCATAATTGCACCTCATACGGTTAAATCATTTTCCGATTTTATATCCACCGCATTTTGTAGAAGTTTTTGAAAAACAGCAGCAGCGGTTGCAATTACGATAGAAGCAAAAGTAGCAAAAATGCCCAATGCATTACCATCCTCTGGGTCGTCACCTATAACAAATAACCTTATGTATAGTATACCTAGCATAATTAAGCCACTGATTGTGATTGCACAGTATTTTATATTCCTCACGGCGTTCACTGATGATTGAGAGAAAACTTTATTGCCGCTAATATAGCCTAAAAGCTTAAATGCCTGATATAACGCAACAAAAAATGGGATAGACGCAATATACACATAGATAATAACCGGATCTTTATGAATACTGATGAGATCTAAGTGAGCAGCTCTTCCTTCAAGTTGAGGAAACCAGATCAGCCAGATAAGGGCTCCGATTGCGATGAGTAAAATAACAACTTTCAAGAATAATGTTGAACCTTTTTTCATAGATGTATATATCTTACTACACTATTTATCGTTATTCGTTGTTGTGCTGAGGATTGAGGTATAATTAACAAAGATTTGATTTGTAATTTCTTAATTTCTTCCCATCTTTGTCTTAATTCACCAATGAAGCTTTTGTTAGAAAATGTTTCTGGAATACGCTGGTATAATAATTCAAGGTTCGGGGAGCAAGAGAAAAAAGTCTAAAATTAGGCTTCTTTCTCTTGTTTTAAGGGTCAGGATGAGAACCTCGGGGAAATGGTTCGGGACTTTCCAGTTACAACTCTGAGTAACTTTATTATATTAGTAAAAAACGAAAGTCCTCTTATTTATCCAAAATAAAATCGGCCGGTTCGATGGGCGATTAAGTAGTTAGGAACGGATGCAAAGAGCGGGTGCGGTAGAGCGTCAAGATTGTACCACTCCCAATGGGTCCGAAATTCTGGTTCCGTCACTTCTGGCTCACCCGACTGCCAATCAGCTATCACCCCGAAATCAATGTAGTGTTTGGGAGCATAATCACGGAGATTCGAAACGCAAAACACCCGAGCGTTTTTGACCTTGAATTGTGAGCCACATTCTTCGGCAATTTCTCGCAGGGCGGTTGCTTCGGCAGTTTCCATGTATTCTAAATGGCCGCCAGGACCGCAAAATTCTCCGTCCCCATGACTGCTCCGTCGCTGGCCTAAGAGCATTTTGCCTTCTTTAAGGATCATCAATCCAACGCCAATTTTAGTAATTTTTTCGTCTTTCATAGTTTCACTTTAGCAATAAATGGAAAGCCCCGCACTCCGCCGGCTGGCGGAAGAGCAGGGCTGAACGCATGGAAACTGAAAGTTGTCAGGCGATGATGATTGGGCTGGATTGTGCCGTATGCACCGCCTGACGGAAGGCCGCAACATCACCCCCGTTCAGGCTGCCTTCACCTCTCTTGATCAAACAGCCTCCATAGCGGATAGTGTCACCGCCTCCTTCTTCCGCGAGCTTCAAAAGAATACCGAGCATCACTGTCAGGGGGTCAGTTTGGTGATCGGCTTCGACTGACTTAGTTCGAGCTGGGCCGGAAAGGGTGAGCTCGTGTCTGGCTCCTTCGAGAGGAGAAATACGGATTTGTCCAGCAATCCCCAGGAAACTTACGTCGAAAACTGTGCTCCCCATCATTCCTCCATGGCTATGTGCCAGTGAGAGCAAAATTTGCTCTCGTTACCAAAAAATAATCCTTTTTTTGTGACACTTCAAGATGTCAATGGAAGATATGATAACTCGCAATTCCAAACGCCACGGCCACATTCAAACTTTTTCCAGCTCCGTGCATGGGAATATGCATGACTTTATTGGCTTCAGCCAGAATCCGTTCGTCGACACCCTCTCGTTCATGCCCTAGAACCAGCGCGACCTTTTCTGCTTGAACAGGTTCGATCGGCTGGCTCTTATCGGTAATCTCCAGGGCAATGATCGTAAAACCCTGTTTTTTCAGTTCTTTTATGGTACGCAGGGCACTTTTCTTGTATTCCCAAGGCACGGTATCGAATCCGGTCAAGGCGGTTTTCTGCAGTCTTGGATTCTCTGGAGTGCCCGTAATCCCGCATAAGCGGATATTGTTTAGAATGACTATATGCTGATTCATAACTAATAATTATAATCAGATTAGCAGATGTAATGCAAAATACCGCCCTTAGCCGCTTTACGAAATAACCAATTTGTGCTAGACTATTCCTGTTATCAGGAGGGAGAAAGTGGCAACCATGAATTTGACCTTACCGTCTGCGCTCGTGCCTTCAGCACCGTTAGATTTGCGTATTGCCTTTCTTACGACCTATCCACCCCGTCGCTGTGGCATCGGCACCTATTCGAAAGACCTCATCACTTCTATTAATAACCTCAACCCGGATCGCTTGGTTGAAGTTATTGCTATGGATGACGCGATCTCTGAAACGCTGGACTACCCCTGGGAAGTCAGTCGTCGGATCCGTCAAAATGTATGGGAAGACTACGAAAAAGTGCTGGACTATATTAATAACAGCATTATTGACGTTGTCTGCATTCAGCATGAATATGGCATTTATGGTGACAACGACGGTCAATATGTGGTTGATTTTGTCAAAAAACTGAAAAAGCCATTTATCGTCACCTTTCATACCATTTTGGAACACCCTCGCGATAGTCAACTCCGGATTATTCAAGAGCTCTCTGAATTATCGAGTGGGATAGTGGTCATGCTCTCTGTTGCTGGCGATATTTTACAAGAAGTGTACGGGATTGCCCCGGAAAAGATTGTGGCGATCCATCATGGTACGCCAGATTTTCCGTACCGAGAGAACGGTGAGAAAAAACTCTTTGGTTTAGAAGATAATATTGTGATGTCGAGTGTCAACTTGATTTCCGAAGGGAAAGGCATTGAGTATGCCATACAAGCCTTACCAGAAGTGGTCAGAAAATACCCTAATTTTGTGTATCTCATCGTTGGGCAAACTCACCCGGTTATTTTAAAGCGTGAAGGCGAAGTCTATCGCGAAAAGCTTGAGGGACTCGTGAAAGAATTTGGGCTCGAAAATAATGTTCGTTTTGTGAATGAATATGTTCCCCTCGAAGACTTGATTAAATATGTTATGGCGAGTGATTTTTATATCACGCCATATGAAAACCTCGAACAGATCTCGTCCGGGGCGTTGGCCTATGCCATTGCTGCCGGTAAGTTGTGTGTTTCTACACCGTATCGTTATGCCCAGGAAATGTTGGCCGGTGGCCGCGGCTTCTTGGTTGAACCGAAAAATCCTGAAGCTATTGCCAAAGCGATTCTCAAGGGGATTGCCAAAAAGGATCAATCAGAACGGATGCGTCTCAAATGTTACTCCCAGGGTCGTCGAATGATTTGGGCTCGAGTTGGGTTCCGCCATTTGCGTATTTTAGAAAACCTTCTGGCGTTGCGTCGTAAATCGTCGGTGTATGCCAAACCGACACTTTCGTATGTCCGAGCCTTGACTGACTCAGTTGGTATGCTCGAACATGCGACCCATGAGGGCCACAATATTGATGAAGGCTACTCGGTTGACGATAACGCTCGCGCTTTAATTGTCGCGATTCAGTATGGTGATAAAAAATTAGCCGATTTATACCTTGATTACATCAGTCGAAGTGAACTTAATGGCCTGGTCTATTGTGACATGGATGGTGACGCCAAGCTTATTGGTACTCCGGGCACCGGCGACTGGTTTGGCCGGACCTTTTGGGCGGTAGCTTATGCCATGCATTATGGGCAAACATTAGCCCTGCGCAAACGGGCGACGGAAATCATGCGTCGTATGATTATGAAAGCTCCAGAAGCCGACTCCCTTCGCACCATCGCCTTTATCCTACTCGGTTTGGTCTGCCTTAAGGAATTAGAATGGGATGAGCTTGTGGCTGAACGGGACGCCTTACTTAATCAAGCGATTGGGTTTATTCGGTCTGAATTCTCCAAGCACAGCGATCCAAGCTGGATTTGGCCAGCCAGTGATATTGCCTATGATAACCCTCGTATTCCGATGGCTCTCTTAGAAGTCGCCCAGGCCTATAATGACCCTGAGCTTCGTGAGTTTGGGTTGGATTTACTCAACTTCCTGCTTGATCACACTTTTGATGTCCTGGAAAATCACTTCCGATTTATCGGCAATAACGGCTGGTATAAGAAAGGCGGCATTAAAGCTCACGCCGATGAGCAGCCGATCGAAGCCGGTTCAACGGTGCAGGCCTGTTACGCGGCTTTCCGTGCCAGTGGCCACAGTTATTACCGCGATATGGCTAAAAAGGCCTTCGCCTGGTATCACGGCGACAATATTTTACGCCGACCAATGTTTAATATCGCCCGCAATTCAGTTTACGATGGGTTGAACGAATTAGGGGTCAACTCAAACCAAGGTGCTGAATCGTCACTCGAGTATTTGTTGGCCTACACGTGTTATGCTAAGCTGGTTGAGGAGGGCATCGCTACTCGTGATATCACTTACTCGACTCCATCCAACCGAACCGTTACTCAAGCCGCGTAGTGGCATTGCCTGGGAGGCCCGAGGTCTTCTCAACCCCGGCATTACCATTTTTGATGGCAAAATCTTAGCCCTGTACCGCGCGGTGGGGGACGATAATGTGTCTCGTTTTGGCGTGGCCACCACGACCGACGGGATTCATTTTGATTTTATGAGTGAGCAACCCGTTTTCGCGCCTGATCCAGGCAGCAAATATGAAGAACGCGGTGTCGAAGATCCTCGAGTAACGTTTATTGAAGGGAAATATGCTGTCGTGTATGTGGCGGCATCATTAAATAAATCTGATCTTCGCCCGGATGCGGTTGACTGGAAAACCCGCGTTTCTTTAGCTTTTACGACTGATTTTCAGAATTTTGAACGTCGAGGAGTGATTTTACACAGTTATAACGACAAAAACGCCGCTCTTTTCCCCGTGCGCTGGCACGAAAATAATAACGACTATTTCTATCTCTATCATCGCCGTCACCCGAGCATTTGGCTGTCTCGTTCCCTCGATTTGAATACGTGGGAAGACGTGTGCCACGAGTCGTGTATGGTTGTCGAACCCGACCGAGAGGCCTGGGATAATGACCGAATCGGTATTGGTTCTCAGCCAATTTACACTGATTACGGCTGGCTGGTGTTTTACCATGGCCGTGATAACCGAGGAGTCTACCGCGTCAGTGCCTTTTTAGCTGATTTGGAACACCCGGAAACAACCGTGGCCAAATTACCCTACCCAATGATTGAACCGATTTTACCCTATGAAACCAATGGTCCGATCCCGAATGTTGTGTTTACCTGTGGCGCGGTTGAAGCCGGCGAAAATTACTGGGTCTACTACGGCGGGGCTGACTTTGCGGTAGGCGGCGCCTACGTTAAAAAATCCGATCTATTAGATGAATTGAATCGTTACCGAATACCAGATCAGGCCCGACCTGTTCCCATGACTAATGTGCCACAGCGTGTCCCCCAGATTGTGTAATTGTCTGGTTAATTTTTGAAAAAGCCTGATCTAACATGTCTTGTCCATGGGCTTCTAAGTTAAGCCGGACTAACGGTTCAGTGCCTGATTTGCGGACTGTCGCGTGCCATTCGGGATAGCGAATCGATAATCCATCGGGTTCAGTGATCTCAGCATCGTTGAATTTTTCTTTTAAGATAGCCAGTAACTCATCAGGATTGTCATGTTCGTAATTCAGTTCATCAAGCATAACGGCCTGCTCCCGATAGGGAGCGATCAATTGGCTCATCGTTTGGTCCGATTCACTCAATATTTTTAAGATATACATCAGGGTTAAACCTGATGATTCGGCGATAAAAGTATCACGGTACATCACGTGAGCCGAGGCTTCAAAGCCAAATTCAGCATGGTGATCAGCTATCGCCCGTTTCATATTCGGATAACCGGCTTTGGCCCGAAAGACCGCATAACCATTCTTTTTGCCGGCCCACTCGGTTACAATACCGCGCCGGTAATCAATCACAACAGGAGAATCAGGATGTTTCGGGTGAATGATTTTATCCATAATTAACGTCCCGAAGTAGTCAGCTGGCACAAACTCGGCATTTTCGTCTAAAAAGGCCGCACGATCGGCGTCGCCATCGAACATGACCGTTAGGTCGTATGAAGCCTTCTTCGCCTCGCTAACGGCCAATTTACGGGCTTCTGGGAGGTGTGGGTTGGGTGTGTGAACAGGATACGTGCCGTCTGGTTCAAATAAGAGGGGAGTAACCTTAATCGGCAGGTCTCGTAAGAGGTGATGAACCATCACCCCGCCCATACCATTACCCGCTTCAGCTAACAGGTTTAGCGGCTTGGTAAAGCTGCTTTTCGGTACAATCGAAAACAGATGGTCGATATAGGCCGGCCACGGGTCGTGCTTAATTTCCTCGCCTCGAGTAGATGAGGCTGGTATTGTGTCAGGCGATTCCATCAACGCCTGAATCTCATTTCGGCCATTCTGGGGCAAAATACCCTGCGACCCATGATCGGTTAACAGTTTAAATCCAACATAATTCGGCGGATTGTGCGAAGCGGTAATAATCACGGCTTCCCGGACCTGCTTCAAGCCGGCCGTAATGGGCACTAACTCGGTTGGAACCATACCGATGTTGTAGACTTTGGCCCCTTGTTCCTGAATACCTTCTGACAAATATTTGGAAAATTCAATTGAGGTCGGCCGGGCATCATACCCAATAACCACCGCCTCACTCTTAAAATGAGCCACGAGACTGCGTCCCAGGAGCTGGGCAAACTCGTGATTAATCTCAGTTTCTTTAATGCCTCGAATATCGTAGGCGCGAAACACCGACGTGGGAACAGCCATAATATATCCAGACTTAGGCTTGCGGACTCGTGTTGCCAGTTAACATGGCTCGCTTAAAAGCGACCATTTCCTGTTCAATTAAGGTTTCAAAATCGGGTATATTGGCATCGAGAAACTGATTCAACGCTTCTGAATCATCTTTTTCCATCATGCTTGATAGCTCCTGCTGCTTAGCTTCGTCGAGTTGATCCATAACCCGCTTAGCTACCCCAAGCTGAACGGTTGCTGTCATCTCATCAATAATCGCCACTTTCTCTGCTTCCGAAAGTGTTTCTAACCCCATAGCGATAATAATATCAGCGTTCATAACGTCCGTATCGCTCGCACTGTTCCAATCCTGGGTCGCCCCAGTCGGTGTATCTTGGTTGGTTGTCTGATTGATGTCGTTCATAACGCATCCTTTCTTGAGTCTTATGCTGACTCTACTTTAGGCAAAACAAACTGCTTGACGTCATGATCATTAAGTATCACAGAAATGACTATGTTGTCACCCTTGTCAACCTGCCACGCGCTGGTGATGGCGCTCCCCAAACGCTTGACAGTCTGATTGAGTAGTTCAAAGGGAATACGCCAGGGGGAGCTATTAAAGGCCGAAATGTTGGCGGTAGCATATTTCTCAAGTCCGGCTATATCAAGAGGTGTTCCTGTTTTAGCTTGGTCTGCGGTTATAGCTTTTTCAGGCATGGCGAGTAATTTAAAGAGGACATCGCGATCCACCCAATTGTCGTGGACAGATGATTGAATTTTTTGCAGTAGTTCAGCCTTTCGGGTCGGATCGCCAAAAGCCAGGTCGATTCGAGTGGTTAATTCGTGAGAAAAAGTTTTCATCGAATTCAGGGCTGATTCAGTGTCTGCTGGATTGGGGCCGGCAAATTTTACGGCTTCAACTTGCAACTGACCCTCAGGGAAGGTCAACCCCGATCGATAGATAGCAGCGGCCAATCCTTTGTCGCCACCGGTTGAGGCCAGAATCTCTTCTTTATCCAGCGGGCGATCAGTCGGATTAAATAAGAAATCAAGGTTATTGCCGTGACCGATCAACTGGTTGGTTTTATGATCCCAATCAACCTGAATTTCAGGGCTTAGATTGTTGTCGACCGAGGCCATTGCCCCGCTCCGGCCCACGGTATACTTCCAGTCGGAACGGTTCATGGTTTCATCAAGTTTAGATCCATACGCCGTTTTCTCTTGCTCCCAGCCTGATGGATTGTCTTTGTATAAAATGTTTTCAACAATACTGCGTTTATTCCCGAACATGAAAGCTTGGGCCATATTCTTTGGCCCATATTTGGCCTGTTCATTGGCATCGAGTGAAACGACGTATTGATCAGGGTGGTTCTTGTCTACAAGGACGCCATACTGTTCTTCAATGCTAAGCTTGTCGTGCATCAGTTCATCTGCCCCTTTCACAGAAGTATTGACGAGCTCTACCTTAACGGCGTGGTCGGTCATGATTTCTGGTACCCCGTCATGGCCTCGAACATCGGCAACTGTCACGAGCGCATACTTATGACCACCTTCGGTGATGACCTGGAATTTTTCCGGCGCATTGACATGACCACTGTGATCAATGTCCAAGTTAATCCATTCCTTACCACCCTGGGAGTAGACTGAGCCAAATTTTTGAGGTGTGTCAGGGGAAGGTTCCTGCTTAAAGGCCTCTTTAAGCGCTTCGTCTGGAGTCATATGATGAGCTGCTTCTGGACCAGACATCGGTTCGCTGGTGATGCCTTTAATCTCTCCTGTCGTAGCATTGGCAAATTGTGTTTGATTGCCTGTTTCTCCTCCTGAGGGCATTTTTTCATTTGATATACCACCTGGAGAACTTCGGTGTTGTTCGCTTCCCGCCGCTTGCGCGTGAGCAGGATGGAAGAAGTCGGTCAAAGCAAAGAATGCAAATGCCGCTCCAGCTCCATAGAGCGATCGCTTAAAGGCTTTGCCTCGAACATTATTCCATTTTAATTCGCTTTGTTTTTTGTCAGCCGCGCCAAGCAATTTATCCCGTAAGGCTTCAATCTCAGTCATTTTTGCGGTTGCCGCCACGTCAGATTCTTCTGGTTTAGTCAGTCCATGAAGGGCTTGATATTTTTCAATTAGTTCAGCTGTTTTGTCGGCTAACGGAGATCGAGGCGTTGCTTCAGTTTTCTCGACCCCTTTCATCCGTTTGTAGGCTTCCATCGATGAAAATGCGCTGACGCCGGCATAGGCGGCTTTGGCGGCGAGTACTGGCAGAATGCCGCCAGTCACTAATCCTGCAGCAATCAAGGGAGAACTATAGAGCAGCATCTTACCGGTTCGTTTCCGTCCTTCTGTCGTAGTGACCGATTCTTTAACGGCGTTGCCGACGGCATTTGCTGTTCGTCGCCAAAAACTCATCACTGGTGGCGGGGCTTTAGGCGCTTCGGTAGCGTAGCGGGCTAAATCAACGCCATGTTGGTGGAGACCAATTTGATAGGCAATTAATTTTTGAAATTCTTCTTGGAGTTCGGCAGCTTTAGCTGCTTCAGGCTTGGTTTCTAATTCAGCTAAAATTGCTTCTGATCGTTGAAAAGCGGCCGGAACTTCATTGGCAAATTCCCGTCCCATCAACATTTTTGATGAGACATTGCCGTAATTCACCATCCCTAAGACCCGACGACCATATTTGAGGTATGATCCGACATCGCCTAGTCCGAGTACTCCCGAAGCAGCTGTGGCGACACTTAAGTAAAATCCAGCTCGTTCACGGAAAACCGGCATACCGCCCATTTTTTTACCCAGCCAAGCCCCCATACCTTTCTTGTCTTCACCAAGTTTGGCTTCAATACTTTCTCGGAGCGACGCTAGCCGGGCCTTGACTTCTTCGGCTTTTTTCCTTGTCTCTTCGTCAGTCCCTGGATCACCTGATTCAGCTTTCGCATCTTTATCAGGATTAGATTCGCTTTCACCTTTGGAATCTTTGCCGTCAGCGCCAGTTTCTGCCCCGGCTTCCCCTTTCGTATCGGATCCGTCACGTTCATCTGAAGTTGCACCACCACCTTCAGATGCTTCCGGCTCACCGGAGTTTCCACCAGTCTCGCTGTTAGCTGCGCTAGTGTCACCTGTCTCGGCTGCATCTTCACTCGCTTCTTCGGCTTCAGCTCGTCCAGGGTCAATATCAGGTTGCGGCTCTCTCACCGGACGTTCAATAAACGGCTGAGGCTCATCGGCAGCATTGGGACGATCGATAAAGGGGTCAGGCCCAGAATTAGGTTGATCTACCGAAATGCTTCCATCGTCTCCTTGAGTCCCAGAAAAGCCATTTTCTGCCTCGTCAGAATAAACTTCGCCTCCCTTGTTGCCACGGGATTGGAGAATAGGACTTTCATCATTCTGAAAGGGAAGCGGTTCTGGGTTAACCGGTGGCCTTACATTTGGATTGATATCCTGGTATTCAACTTGTCTAGTTTGTCCTGGACCATTACTATCGAGATCGATAAGGTTAATCTTTGCTGTTGGAGCCATATCCGGGTGTATCGTTACGGGTCGCGGTTCTTTAAACTTGACGATTCGCTGGGTTTTTCCATCGCGATGAATTAGATCGAAACTAATATCGTGTTTCTCCCAAAATACGGGCCATTCGCCAGATTGAACGGTTTTCTTCAGAGCTTGGAATTGTTCAAGCTGATCGGGATTAGGAGCGATGGGCTGACCATACATTTGCAGGCCTTCATTGGTTAGCCTAAATTGTGACACATCAATACCATTAGGGATTTTGTCCCCAACTGGTTTTGACTCTGGATAACCAGATTGCTTAAATGATTGCTCGATTTCACTCGGACCACCGACTTCTGCAGATACTGGCACGCACCCTCCTTGTTTGGCGCATAAAATACAACTTTATCATCTAGAATTCTCGCACCATCGTCAATGCATTTATGTATTAAAAAGAGGCGCTCTCTCATCCGTCTGGATGAGGAGAGCGCCTCGGTGAGGTTCATGGTGAACCTCGGCGTTGTAGGAATTCGTCTCGCTTTGCCCTTACTCTTTCGTAGAGATTAGGCGTGCGAGCGGGGGCTGGGGGAGCTGGAGTCGGTTGCGGATTCGCGGCGCGCAAATGCGTCTGGATCACTGCGAGAAACTCCCGTTTGCAGCCATCGTGGCCACAAATGTGCTCCCAGACAACTTTTTGATCGTCATCGCTCAGGGTTGGCATGCTCCTGAGCATGAGTCGAATCGCATCACAGGTCAGTGCCATCGTGCTCTCCTAAGGCGTAACGACAAAGTTGAACTTCCACATGCTCGGATCGGGACTGGCCCCGGGTTCGTACTTGATGTGTTGAACGATGGATAATGTCCCATCGTTCAATTCCGCATACACATCGTAGGAATACCCGGGAGTTGCCGGAATCCTAAAGTATCGAGCGGTCACTCCGGGGTACCGTTCTTCGCCTCCTTCGTTGAGTCTGACGACGTGGAGCGTCATCGGCACTTCAGTGGTTGTGCTTGACGAGCTCAGATAGTATCCAACCTTGAACTGATGAGCATCGATCCTTATACCGGGTGCTCTCCCTTCAGCCAGATCCTTGAGTTCCTTATTGGCTTCCAGGGTTTTCTCGGCCACGATCCGATTGGCGTGGTAGTCGATAGCATCCTGATACGCTCTGACCCTGGCCTGTTCCATCCTTTCTGAATAAACAGCGGGATTGATTGTTGCCGCATCGGGATATATCGGTGAACTAGCGCTTCTCTTGCTGTTCCAGAGTTCCTTGATGCCGTTGTCGACAGATTTGGCCGCGGCCTTGAGTGAAGGACCTACTCCACCATGCTCGTGAACGTAGTGGGCCAAGTCTCCGGCCCGGAAGTACAGGAAGATGGCAACGATGATGCCGAGGATCCATCTCCATCCGAATGCCCATAACCAGGCGAGCACAGTTACGAGCCAATTGAGAAACGATGCCATTGTCGTCTTCTCCTTGAGAGAAAGAAAGGGGCTGCGTCCAGTGAATGAACGCAGCCCGAGAGTGAGGGCTGATTTGAATGTCAGAGGTTGTCTGAATCAGCCTGTGGCGCAGGAGGCCATTTCTTATTGGCCCATGCGACGAGTTTCTCAACGATCCAGATGGCGAAGGCAATAATCACGAGGATCGATGCCGTGATCATGGTGTACCATTGCCAGTGATGCGGAAAGTTCATCCGTATGGCACTGACGTTATTAGAAATGGCACGCAACGTCTTGCCATTCTGATTCGTTCCATTCCAGGCGTGCATAGCGTTCTCGCTCGCTTGGGTTGCTTTCTCTTCTGCCTCTTTAGCGGAAGCGTAAGTGTCCGCGACGTGGACGATCGAAAATGTGGTTTCCGGCTTGGCCGGATCGAGATCCTCGGTTTCTCCATCAACGAACATGCTTTGCGGCGTCTGGGTGACGTGGAGGACATAGGTTTCATCCTTGCCCGGTTTAGGAACCTTATTAAAGGCAAGATTGCCTTTAGGGCCCGTAATCCCGGAGGCCATCACCTTGTCTCCGAGGCTCAGGACGATCGTCACTCCCATTACAGGGGTGGCGCTATTTGTCGAAAGTCGTGCGTGGACGGGAATGTTGAAGCTGTTCGAGGGTTGCTTATTGGTGTTCTCATCGGCCGCCAAATGAAATTGCGGCGATGAGCTCGGATGATAATCAGCATATTGCAGTCCTGCGCCTGACTTTCGAGGCTGTTCATCCAGGGTTGGTTTGGTCTCAATCCCGTTGCTCGGAGCTGGGGTACCAGGCGCAGTCGGCGTTGATCCTCCTGGGGAAGGACCAAGCGGTGCGGCCGGTGTCGCCGGGGTGGCAGGAGGAGTGGCGCCAGGGGCGGGAGTCGTACCCGGTGTTGGGGTGGTTCCAGGAGGTACCGGTGGCGTACCTTGAGGCACAGGCGGTATTCCCTGAGGAACAGCAGGCGACAATGTCGCTAGTTTTGCTTCCGCCTTCTTCAGCCGCGTCTCGTGGTCGTCGACCGTCACTTTCAGACTGTCGACGCGTTTGTCGACTCGCTTGATTTCCGCTTTGTTGGCCCGAACCTCCTTCTGGAGGACAGGAACGAGTCCGAGATTGACCCGCTGCTGCTTGGTCAAGCCATTGCCTCCCCTATAGTTGCGGTAGACAATCTTGGTGCGACCACTGTAGCCTCTCGGACCACGTCGTCCGTCGCGACCGGGCAAGCCTCTAGGACCTTGCGATCCCTGCTGACAGGAAGGGGGAGAGCAGGCGATGACGGGTTGAGGGCACTGCACCTGAGGTACAGGCACTCCACCCATCGGCACATCGCCGAAGGGCTCCTGGGCTCGAGCCACCGAAGTGGCGAGCGTGAAACCAACGACGAACAACACGATTTTCTTCACGTTCGAATCTCCATGCCCCGAAGGGCGATAAGGCCCCGAAGGGCGAAGAGATGTGACTATAAGTTGTAAAGGCTGCGTGAGCAGGCTCACTTGCGCTTATACATCCTGCGTGATTTTCTAAACAATCCTAGCATAAAATCGCGTTTTTGTCAATGTGAATAAGGGGTTTGGATATATACGTATCGTGCCTAACTGTTGTAGTTTTATATGTATCGAAAAACGGTATTTTGCGAAAGCGACCCTGATTTGATACACAGAGGAAATTTCTAGCATTATGGGCTTTTTGAACATAAAAAAGAGGCGCTTTATCATTTGGATTATGATAAATAAAGCGCCTCGGTAAGGTTCGTGACGAACTTCTACGTCATTAATGCTTGTTAGATCGGTTCAAAACACTGATTTCCGGAATTCATTACGGCCTTGGATGTACTTCCAGCTTCCTCAACCGGTCTTCGTGATTGGATAGGACCGCGTCCTGTCGCTTGTTCTGAACTCTGACGTCCTGAACTGCCTTGCGAATGTCTGGGATAAAGCCCAGATCGATCCGTTGCTGCTTAGTCAGACAAGCGGGTCCCGTATATTGACGGTAGACGATCGCCGGCTTTCGGACGACCGCATTGCCCTCCCCAATCCCAGTCGCACTTCGATCACGCATGGCCTGTACCGGCCGCTCCTCGAGAAACTGCTTCAAATTGCGCTGGGCCGTTTCGGCGGCCTCGGCGTAAATTCGGTTCTTGCCGTAGGCTATTCGAGCCCGTTCGGCCGCCATTTGTGCTTCTTCCATCCGTTGGTTGTAGATGACAGGGTTCATGCCTGCCGAGTCTGAATTCACGCTGGACGATACGTTCGTGTTGAACGAAGCACCGGGTGAATTAATGTTGCTCACAAGCCGTATGCCGGCCGTGACGGCGCTGGAGAGCGCCCAGACGGTAATACCGCCGAGCATGAATGTCACAACTAGGATGATTGTGACCAGTTTCAGTCCACCTTTGGCGATCTGTCCAAGAAACGTCATTTTCTTCTTTGTCCTCAAGTGTAATGCAAGATGCTGTGTCCGAAGGGCGGTAAGGCCCGTAATGGCACGTAGATATGACTTATTTGTAAAGGCTGCGTTGGCAGGCTTCTTCGGTTAATCCTGCGTCAATTGCTAAATAATATTATCATAATTTGGCCGTTTTGTCAATGCGAGCCAGGGGTGGCGATCTATATGTAGGGCAGCTTGGGAGTAAAAGAAAAATCAAAAGACGAATGTGGTGCATCTTGCGAAAACCAATGTGGTTTGACACGATACTGAGCAATGGATGTTGTGCATCAAATCAAAGCCGTTATTAACCCGGAAGCCTTGGTTCAGCTGGGCTATTTAGCGATATTTTTAATCATTTTTGCCGAATCAGGCCTGTTTTTCGGGTTCTTCCTCCCTGGTGACAGTTTACTGATCCTGGCAGGTGTGGCCGCGGCTGCCGGTAATTTTAATATATTTAACCTGATAATCCTGGTGTTTATTGCGGCATTCCTGGGTGATCAGGTGGGGTATTGGATGGGCAACAGGTTCGGCCGTCGTCTTTTTGCCCGTGAAGACTCGAAAATCTTTAAAAAGCATTATGTTGAGGAATCAGAGGCTTTTTTTGCCAAGCATGGCCATAAAGCCATTGTTTTAGCCCGTTTTGTCCCTATTGTCCGGACATTTACCCCTGTTTTAGCCGGAATTGGCTCGATGCCGTATTCAGTCTTCTTTGCCTATAACCTGGTTGGTGCCCTGTTATGGGGTATGGGGATTACCTTAGCCGGTTACTTTTTAGCCAATTCTATCCCTGATTTGGAGCATTATTTAAACTACATTATTGGGGCAATTATCCTGATTTCGATCCTGCCAGTGGTAAAACACGTACTCTCGGCACGGAAGAAGGGCCCCTCTGGGGCCTAAAAGAGGCTCGCAGGGTTGTTTTAAAGGTGTTAGTGGTATAATATGGCTCCTGTCGTGAATTACTCGCCATGTGCCGTTCTACTGGCTTCTGCGGTTTGGGCCTAACAGGTAGATAACCTGACATACAGTCACTTTTAACCCCATGGAGATAGTTACAGGTTTTCGTCATTTGGCCTTTGGATTTCGGATTTATATAATGGCCCGTTCGTCTAGTGGTTAGGACGCAAGGTTCTCATCCTTGTAACAGGAGTTCGATTCTCCTACGGACTACCAAACGAAAGATGACCTCTATGAGGTCGTTTTTCGTTTGGTTGGTGGAATCGAACAGGGAAAAGGGTCGGCACCCTCCGGGTATGTTCCGGGTGACTCCGTCACTCGGCAAAAAAACGGGATCCCGATTGATCGAGACGAGGGGTTTTCAAGGAGGGTTCTGCCCGACTGAGATTCCCCTACGGGCTACCTTTTTGATAAAAAAACGACCCGGTCGGGGATGACCGAATCGTGAAGGCTGGGTTGTTTCACGTCAAGCTGTAGTCCATTTATAGATTTGTTCTAGGAGCGCGCGCTAAGCCGACGGGCTGCTAGTACGCTTCGCTTATCGAACAGTTCTTTTTCCTTTTCGAGTGACGAGATGGTGATGTCTTGCGCTTTTTTGAGGGTGGCGAGGGTGATATTGTAGGAGGTGTGTTGCTGAGCAATACGCTCAGGAACGGGGTTAGGCAGGAGATATTTATTCCCAGAGCGGATGAATCCGGCTACTGCCCGAGCCACAGTATTTGTATATCCGGCCTGGACGATGTGAAAGTCGGCTTTTAGCCTGTTGATCTCCTTGTTGTTGGTAAAGAAACCGAATCGAACAAAGATTAAGACGTCAATGCCCTCTTCCATCAGACCTTCTGCGAGCCCAAGACCGTACGGTTTGTTCTTTTCGGCTCCTAAAGTTCTTCGGAGTTCGATCACGGCCTGAAGTGCTTTTGATCGCATTATTGCGTTAAAATCGGTGATGTAGTGTAGCTCCGAAGCTATATGGATTGGCACACGCTCATGATCGGAACAGAGATCGATAAGGCTTTTGCCGCAGAATTCATCGGCGATTTCCTTCTCTATCACTTTCTGTCCCTCGTCAGTCACCATGAAAACGATTTTAGTCTCCATATCTATGTCCCATACTCAGGTTGGCCCAATCGCCAGTGTTGAAGAGAGTTTAACCTAAAATGACAGTTTCGTCAAGGTTGTAAAAGGTTAAAATGATAAAAATAAAACCCGCCTGGCTTCTTGAATCAGAAGAGGCGGGTGGGGATCATAATCGGCGAGGGTCGAAGAGATAGCGATAGACGGGAACGGCCTTCTCACGAAAGATTTCGACAACAAGGCGGACGGCACAAGCGGCAAGGGCAATCCAGCCAACGTAGAAGTGGTCGTTGTAAATCGAGGTCGGGGCTTGTACTGGCACAGAGGAAACAGGCGTTGCCGGGTGACCTAAGATATCTCGAACAGAGTTGGTGACAGTCCGTGACAGGTCGGTTACGGGTTGGGCTGTCGCCTGTAACTTTGCCAGAAGCATCTGGATGTAAAGCAGAGGAGCCTCCTGGCCCCATCGAATGGCTGCCCAAACCGAGAGGACAAAGAGAAAGATGCATCCTGCCCACCCAAAGATGCGGCGGTTATCTGCAAGCGATAGAACAAGTATCGCGAGGCAAAGGATTCCTGGTCCTGAAGCAACAGCCTGCAGCCATGGTTCCATACGTTTCCCCCTAATGTATTCGCACCCGATGTGCCGAAATATTACCATCTTTAACCAAGTTGGTCAATCTTCTCATAGTAATTTTGGCGATTATTGACTATAGTCGTAGCATCACAACGACGTGCTGAAAGAAAGGGGATCAGCAATGACGCTGAGTGAGCTTCGTGCCAATTGGCGCCGATGTGCGGTGCAAATGGCAGTCAAAGGCATTCCAGACGGTCCACTTTCCGTCTTGATTCGCTGTTTGCATATTGTACCGTTGAGTTTCAAGGAGGGCTTATCTTCCTCGAAAGTGGAGGATTCTCATCGCCCGGGGCAATTGTTCGGGTCAATGATGTAGATCTCCTCTGGACGCGACATGGACCAGAAGAGAACGACTGGACCTTTTGGGGGATGCTGTTTCTGCTCGATGAGGATCCGTTGTGGGAAACTGATCCTCATGCCGGTAACCTTATCTGGGGACCAGGCATTCTGATTACCAGTCCGGACCTACTCGAAAACCTTACGAACGAAGATTCGTAAGGTCCTTTTTTTATAAAAATAGTCTAGTCAGTCCAGAGAACCTGGGCGTGCGGCTGGTTCATATAGGCTAGATAGATCAAGATCAACACAACGGCAATCACAATAACCATCGTAATCATCCGTTGGCTCGATTTAGCCTTACTGAGAGATTTTTTTGCCATCAATCCTCCTTCTTAACTTAATCGCCCCAAACAACATTCGCGCTGGCCTGATATTTGTAGTAAATATAGGCCATTACTACCAACACTGCTAATACTAAAACGGTATTCACCATCCGTTGTGTCGACTGCGTCTTCGACGGCTTCCGACTCTTTGCCATTCCTCCTCCTTAGAGAGTATAAAAATTTGTACGTACTTTTAGTCTAGCCTGCTTTGATGTTCGTTTGCAAGAGCAACAAAAAAGACTCGAGTACGAATCGAGTCTTTTTTGCGTTTATTGGGCTTTTATTTCCGCTAAGGCTTCACCGACGGTAGCGGTTTTAATCCCTTTGGCCTGGATCGCTTGCAGTTGCTGAGTGAAAGCTGCTGGGGTTGTGGCAAACTCTGAACCCGAATTATCAACCTGGTGATACACTAGAATAAGCCAGGTTTTATCACGCATTGCCGTATCGATCCAGCTCTGAATTTCAGCTAAGGTTGTGGTGCTGACCACACTTTGAACCCTTAGATCGTACACATCGAAGTTATCTTTACTATTGTAGCCGGTTTCTATCCCGCGATGTGAACCGTAATATTGCTTGATCTGGTTTAATACCGGGATATTCGTTTCGCCGTAGGGAGAAGCAATATCGTTCACCGTCTGATGGCTTAAGCCCTGTAAGGTAATTTGTGAATCATGAATTTCGTGTTCAACCTCACTGGCTGTTATCTGCGTTAAATGGGGATGGGTAATGGTGTGATCGGCAATCTGTTCGCCGGCCTGAGCTAAGGTTGTCACGTCAGATTGGGAAAAGTAGCTGGCCTGACCGAGAAGACCGGTCGTCACGTAATAGGTGGCTTTCATGCCGCTCTGTTGTAACAGAGGAAAGGCTAAATTGTACTGTGAAGCCCAGCCATCATCCAAGCTGATACTGACCAGCCCCTGGTTAAAACCAACTACCTGACGGGGTTTGACGGAATAATCATCGGTTTGGACGAATCCATTGGCATTGATAACGTGGAAAATAGTTAATGATTTGGCATCAAACGGAGCAGTAAAGCTATCGGAATATTGAGTCCAGCCCGCGGCGGTCGGAGCATCCTTGAGCGTCAGATATTGCATCTGCCCGCCGGTACGCTCAATGACGGCATTGACGTGGGTATCGACATTCGATTTATACCAGTCACTGATGGTGTAAGTCTGATTCGGGGTAATGGCTTGAGGAGTATAAAACCATTTGGCATCGCCGTCAGTGTAATTCGATACTTCGGCTTTCACACTGTGTGTTCCGGTATGCCCTTCATTGGCCCAGGTTAAGGTCCGGGTATTTGATCCCCAGCCCCCGGGATACCATTCGCCCGGCGCATTGGTGCCATCGAGAGCAGATTGCTCAACCGAAGCATTCGGCACACCATCGGTGATCTGAATTGCTTCACGCTTAACCAGAGAAAAATCATCGGTATACAGAGCGCCTTGAGATGCTAAAAGGTGGAAAACCGTCAAATTCTTGGCCGTGGCCGGTGTAGGAAAGGTAAAGCTAATCGGTTTCCAGTTCAGCGTTGAGGGGGCTTGGCCGAGGTATGAATATGAAATGTTTCCATTCGCGTCTTCGATCTGGGCCACAATGTGGGTAACGACCGAAGATTTATATGAGTCGGCATACGTGTAGTAGCTGCCGCCATCGATCGCAACGGGCTTAAAGTACCATTTCGCGTCGCCGTCAGTGTAATTAGTGATGGTCGTTAACAAACTCCGTTGCTGCGGGACGTATCGGGTTGGCACAGTGTAAGAAAAAACGGCATTATTGGTACCCCAACTCCCATTTTGCCAGTCAACCGGAACAATTGGCCGAGAACTGGCCACAGGAGTATTCACATTTGGGTTCGCAATTAAATTGGTTCCAGCGGGTTGCGCGGCGGCCAAAGCCGGAGTTGCGCCAGGCAGGGGAATGATATTTAAAAACGAGACGAGAGCGGTAATAAGAGCGAGATGTTTAAACATAAACGAATAGTTCCTTTAATTTGCACTTTCGGATTATACACGAAGAAGTATTTACTCGTCAAGGCGTGGTTGCTGTCGCTGCGGTATAAGCCAAGACTGGTCAAGAACTGACCGATTGTGTAATGTGAAGCCACACTCTCAAGACTAAACAATATATGAATACGATGAACTCATCAGACCACATCCATTCCGACCATAAGGTCTTAATCTTGGCTACAATGCATTCATCACTCGTCAACATAGAGGTTTCTATGTTTCCTCATGCTTTATATGTTTCGCCAAAGATAAAAACCTTATGGGTTCGAAAACGAGTTGTCCAATGAGTTCAAACTCTCTCTATCGGAAATGGCGGCCCCAGCGCTTCACTGACTTGGTCGGCCAGGACAGTATCCGCGATACCCTGGTGTATGGCTTAGCGCACGGCCGCGTGAGTCAGGCCTATCTGTTTTGCGGGCCGCGAGGAACCGGCAAAACTACCACGGCGAGACTGATTGCAAAAACAGTCAACTGTCTGAGTGACGATACGGACAAACCGTGTAATCACTGCGCTGCCTGTCTTTCGATCGCTGACGGGGTGAATTTAGACATTTTAGAAATCGACGCGGCTTCAAACCGAGGGATTGATGAAATCCGCCAATTACGCGACTCGGTTCGGTTTGCCCCAACCCAGGCCAAATACAAAATTTACATTATTGATGAAGCGCACATGCTCACACGTGAGGCCTTTAATGCGCTGTTAAAAACACTGGAAGAACCACCGGCCCATGTCTTATTTATTTTGGCCACGACGGAGTCACATAAAATCCCCCCGACCATCGCTTCCCGCTGTCAGCGCTATGATTTTCATTTAGCCCAGGTGGAAACACTGACTGACTTTCTTGTTACCATTGCCCAGAAGGAAGAAATTACGTTGCCCGAAGAATCGGCTCAATTCTTGGGGCGTTTAGCGGAAGGCTCATTCCGAGACGCACTGTCGCTCCTCGAACAAGTTAAAGCTGCCGGCTTACGTGACTTAGATCAGTCGTCAATCGAGTCTCTTCTTGGTTTTGTGCCTGAAGAGCAGGTCCAAACATGTTTGACTGCGATCCTGGCCGGCGAGATAGATCATGCGCATACCGAAATCGATCGCCTTGTGGCGCGAGGATACGATTTGCGAGCTTTTTGTACCCAACTGCTCCAACTGTCGCAGCGAGGACTTGAAGGTTTGGCAATAGGCCAATTAGACGGCCTTTCGCCGGCCTTAACCCAATCGCTTCAGCGAAATGGTCTCGCTAACCTGGTTTACTGGATTGAAACCCTGTTGATCGCGACAGACACCATGAAGCAAACACCAATCGCCCGCCTGCCGCTTGATATTGCGGTTGCCAAAATGGCCATTCATCTCGGCGCGGTGCCAACGCAACCGAAAGTAGTGGTCGCAACGCACGTTCCGAAAGCATCTGAACCAGTTGTTCTAGTTAAGGAAGTCGAGGTTAAAGAGTTACCGGTGATTGCCGAGGTCACCCCGGTTCACGAAACCGTGGCCGTACCCGTCGCCATTACAGTGCCGGAACTCGTCAGCGGTGAAGATTGGACTCGGGTGCTTCAGACCTTGAAAGCCGATGTCCCGTCCCTGGTTACAACTCTGGCTCATGCTAAAGTCAGCGGGATAGACGAAGGAGTCGCCCGAATTGCCGTCAGGTTTAAAATGCACGCTGAAAAAATCAATCAGCCACGTAATCGTCAAAAAATAGAAGAGGCTCTCGGGTCAGTGATGCAGGCCCCTTTAAAGATTGAAGCCCATGTGGTAAAGGATTTAGTAGTAGAAGATGAGTCGACCGATCTGGCCGAAATCTTTGATTTTGAGGACTAATCTAAGGAGAAAATGCCAAAACCTGACCCGCTATTGGTCAACGCGTTAAATACTGCGGCTGGACGTCGCCTCCCCCCCCAAAACGTTGAGGCTGAACAGAGTATTTTAGGGGCAATTCTTATTGATGGCGACGCCATGCTCCGGGTATCAGATCAAATCGACGCCTCGGATTATTATCGCGAAGATCATCGGATTATTTATCAGCATATGCTCAAACTGTATGAAAAACGGTCCCCGATTGACCTGTTAACCCTGACCGATTCCCTGGAGTCCGCCAAACAATTGTCGCTGATTGGCGGAGCGAGTTATATAGCCACTTTGACCGGTAGCGTGTCTTCGTCAGTGCATATTGCCCAGCACGCCGATATTGTGCGCAAAAAGGCCATGCTCCGAAAACTGATTACCGCTGGCAGCCGGATTGCCGAATTGGGCTATAACGAAGACTCGGAAACCGATGTCGCCCTCGATGAGGCCGAAGCCACCCTGTTTGGGGTGTCGCAGACCTACTTAAGCAATAATTTTGTCCCGATTGGCACCATTCTATCCGAGTCGTTCGACCGGATTGACGAGCTCCATCAAAATAAGGGTGCACTGCGCGGGGTGCCGAGCGGTTTCCGTGATTTAGATAACCTGTTAGGCGGATTACAACGGTCTGACCTGATTATTCTGGCGGCTCGACCCAGTATGGGAAAAACCGCTCTTGGTTTGAATATCGCCGAATACGCCGCGATCAAAGGCAACGCCAAAGTGGCGATATTTTCCCTCGAACAGTCGCGGGACCAACTGGTGGATCGTATTTTATGTTCCCAAGCCGGGGTTGATTCGTGGAAACTCCGGAGTGGCAACCTGAATGATGAGGATTTTCCCCGGATTGGTACCGCCATGGGGATCTTGTCGGAAGCTCCGATTTTTATTGACGATACTCCCGGTCAAACCGCCCTGGAAATCCGCACCAAAAGCCGCCGCCTCCAGATGGAACATGGCTTAGATATTATTATTGTCGACTACCTGCAATTGATGCAGGGGAGAGGACAGGAAAACCGCGTTCAAGAGGTGTCGGAAATTTCCCGGGCTCTCAAAAACATTGCCCGAGAACTTAAGGTGCCCGTCATTGCCCTGTCGCAATTGTCGCGGGCGGTCGAATCCCGCCCGGATAAACGGCCAATGCTCTCTGATCTGCGTGAATCAGGCTCGATTGAGCAGGATGCGGATGTCGTGATGTTTATTTACCGTGACGACTACTATGAAAAAGACTCGAGTAAGAAAAATATTGCCGAGATTCTCGTTCGCAAGCACCGTAACGGTCCGGTGGGTGAAATCGAGCTCTACTTCCAAGGTGAACAGACTCGATTTCGTAATTTGGATCGCAAAGGTAAGTCTTCTTTAGCCTGAAGAATTGACGTTTTGACTATTTTAATGGTATAACAGCGCCAACATATCACTCGGGATATGCTGACCTCCGCGAGAATGTATGATCACCGCGATCAAGTGCAGTACCAGGGTGGAACGGGCAACTGCCTTTTTGAAGATGTTGGAGCCGTGGACCACGACAGGACCGGTGCGGATCGACTCTCCGGAATACAATGAGCGAGGGCGAAAAACCGCCACGGTCAACGAAGTAGTTCGAATCCAATACCGGGAAAAAGAGGAGGCCTTTCGGGCAACTTTCAGGATGGTTCAATCAGAATCAGGCGCCAGTAACGGGCCAAGCATGACGATTGAGATTACCTTTTCCGGTCGGATCATTGCTTCGGACCCACGAGTGATGCTGCAATGGCTGGCGAATTGCGGCGTCGTGTCAGCGCTCATCAAGGTAGATGTTCGGACGGGGTTCGAAGAGCTTTTTCCGACTCACGAACCGGAAAAGTATTCCGAGAATACGCTGTTGGAACACCTGCTGGAGCTTGCCGTGCTACAAGAAGAGGAGATCGAAGCGCAGAAGAAGGTTCAGAAAAAGAGAGTCAAAAAATGAAATGGACAGCGAATGTCCCTCGTCCCCGACCACCAATCGGGGACTATTTTTATAAAAACTGCCTGAGAAACTTCCTCAGGCAGTGCTCCAGTAGACTTGGGTCAGCCACTGGAACAGTTGGGTATAGCTCGATGGTTCGCCCCTTGATTCGCGCCAGGCTTGCATCTCCCCGAGGCCTAATCCGGCAAATGGTTCAGTCAAACCGTCCGGAACGAAAACCTGGAACAGGGTCGACCATGGGTGAGTGACATCGACAATCCCTTGCGGTACGAACAGCATTGTACCCGGGACTTCGTCGTAGAAAACTTCCGGCGCTCGTCCACGCAGCCACATGGCATGGCTGTAGTAGGCAACGGCGTTCTGCATAACGGCGCGGCGATCTTCCCCTTCAAGCAACCGCAAGATTCCTTTCAATCCTATCTTCTCCAGCTCTTGACGGGTGTTTGTTCCGGGAAAACCGTTGAGGGCACAGCAGAAACACCCGCCATCGTGGACCATGAATGGATCATGGATATGGTGTACTGCGCTTCTGGCTTTGTGACGTGCAATGACCTTAACTGAATCGTGTTGGAGCTCCACGAGCTCGATCGGTGTCAACGGCTCGGTAATCGTAATGCCAAAATCTCGAGCCATCTGGGAAACTGAACTTCGCTTCCCAGTATTTGTGGTGATGAAGACCAATTCACGTTTTTCCGTACGGGTCATCCCCTCGTCTCCTTTCTTCCGCAAACCAACGAGATTATAACATTAAGCCCTACGTAGTTGACAAATGATTGATATACAGGTATTATTTCAAAGCTGTCTGACACACAAACATGCCAGATAGTATTAGAGTTACTTTTGTCCCGCAGT
>JBGPML010000007.1:0-25074 GCA_041486955.1 Patescibacteria group bacterium | reverse complement strand
ATGATAACGTTTTCTTTGAGTCCACGGAGTGGATCGGTTGCTCCGCGAATGGCGGCATCAATCAAGACCCCGGAAGTTTCTTGGAAGCTCGCCGCCGAAAGGAAGGAATCGGTTCGAAGTGCGACACGTGTAATTCCAAGAATTGTTGGGCTGGAGGCAACTGGTTTTTTCTTTGCTTTTGCTCGTTTAGCGTTTTCCACTTGGACGACTAAACGATCTACCAGTTGTCCTGGTAAATAGGTGCTATCCAATTGATCGTCAATCTTGGAGCGAGAAAACATTCGTCGAACGATAATTTCAATGTGTTTATCATTAATGCTTTGGCCTTGCGCCGCATAGACTTCCTGAACGCCTTGGATAATATACTTCTGCGTCGGTTCGAGGCCGCGTAGTTCTAAAGACTGATGGAGATCAAGGTGACCATCGGTAAGTTGTATGCCTCTTTCAACAAACTGCCCATCGGACACTTTAAGAGTCGCTGAAGAAGGTACCGTGTACTGCTTTCTCATGGCTTCTAAAGCTTTAATCATCACCACATTGCCTTTGACGGAAACAGTTCCGTGAATAGGCGAGCGCATGGCTTTTTTGTCCGTGGCCGTGGCAATTGCTTGTTTCGGTTTAACAACATCGCTATCTTTCACGATAATTTCGTATCCTTGGGGGACTTCAATAGCTTCTTCAGCAATAACATCAGAGGCTAAGGCAATGATTCGATTATCTTTACTATCTTCAATCGTGACTCGACCGCTAAATTCGGCTAACACACCCGGTTCTTGTGGATTACGGGCTTCAAAAATTTCTTCAACCCGAGGAAGACCGGTGGTAATATCGCTTCCGGTCACGCCTCCCATGTGGAACGTACGCATGGTCAACTGTGTTCCCGGTTCACCAATCGCTTGTGCGGCCATAATCCCCACGGCTTCGCCGCGACGAACGAGGGAGCCAGTTCCTAAATCAAGACCATAGCAGTGTCGGCACAAACCATGCTGATCGAGACAGTAGAGTGGTGTGCGCAACGTGACTTCTGCCACACCGGCTAGATCGATTTCATGGGCCTTCACTTCATCAATAACGTCATTTTTCGCCACATACGGTTTTTTCTGACCTGGAAGATAGACCGGTTCAAGCACGACACGACCGAGCAGTCGTTCGGCATAATTCATGGCTAATTCATTCGATTCTTCTTTAGAATAGGTGATACCCTTGGTTGAACCACAGTCGTCGTAGTTAATGATCACATCCTGCGCGACATCCACGAGACGACGGGTTAAGTAACCGGCATCTGAAGTACGAAGGGCCGTATCTGAACGTCCTTTTCGAGCCGCGTGGGTTGAGATGAAGTATTCGAAGACGGAAAGTCCTTCTTTATAGTTATGGGTAATCGGAATTTCGATAAATTCACCAGCCGGGTTAACCACTAAGCCTTTCATTCCTCCAAGCTGACTCAACTGAGTAAAGTTACCGCGGGCGCCCGAGTTAACCATAACCGATACTGGGTTATGCGTTGGGAATTCCTTCCGCATGCGTGCCCCTAATGCGTCACGAAGGTTCTGCCACAGGTCGATGGTGCCGAGCATGCGTTCACGAACCGTAATAAGGCCTTTACGGAAGCGTTGGGTAATAATATCTTGTTGCTTTTCTGCCTCAGCCACGAGCTCATGTTTATCAGACGGAATAACGATATCACTGATTGAGATAGTCATGCCTGATAGTTCAGCGAATCGAAATCCAAGGTTTTTTAACTTATCAACCAATTGACTGGTCGGAAGAATGCCATGGTCTCGGTACATATAGGCCACAAGCTTTTTCAGCTTTTTCGCATCCATAGTGTCGTTTTGATAGGCAACATTGTCTGGCAAGGCCTCATTAAAGAGAATCCGTCCGACGGTTGTTTCAATCACCGCTCCATCCATCGCCACTTTTATAGGCGAACGAAGATAGGCGGCACCTTGCTGCCAGGCAAGAACTGCCTCATCGGTGTTACTAAAGACTTTACCTTCACCATGCCGACCATTCTCAATGGCGGTTAAGTAGTAACAGCCAAACACCATATCCAAGCGTGGCGAGACAATTGGCTCTCCAGAGGCAGGCTTAAGCAAGTTTCGGGTTGATTGCATTATTTCTGCCGCTTCTTTTCGAGCTTGTGTCGAAAGCGGAACGTGAACTGCCATTTGGTCTCCATCAAAGTCAGCGTTAAAGGCGGAACAAACCAGCGGATGAAGCTGAATTGCTTTTCCTTCGATCAACACGGGGTGAAAGGCCTGTATTCCAAGACGGTGCAGCGTTGGGGCACGGTTTAAGAGCACAAACTGTTCGGCGGTAATTCGTTCAAGAATTTCCCACACTTCCGGCGTGCCTCGTTCGATTAATCGTGTCGCGTTACGAACGTTATGGACATAACCTTCAGAAATAAGTTTAGAGATGACAAACGGTTTAAACAGTTCGAGGGCCATGGTCTTTGGCAGTCCACATTGATCTAAATGAAGCTTAGGACCGACAACAATAACTGATCGACCGGAATAGTCGACACGTTTACCGAGCAAGTTTTGACGAAAACGACCTTGTTTACCGCGTAACATATCTGATAGTGATCGAAGTTTACGTTGCGCTGTACCGGTGGCAACCCCACGGCCACGTCGGGCGGAGTTATCAACCAGGGAGTCAACCGCTTCCTGAAGCATGCGTTTTTCATTTCGAATAATAACTTCTGGAGCACCTTGGGCTAGAAGTCGTTTGAGTCGGTTGTTTCGGTTAAGAACTCGACGATAGAGATCATTCAAGTCACTCGTGGCAAAACGACCACCGTCAAGCTGAACCATCGGACGTAAATCCGGCGGAATAACCGGTAAGCGTTGTAAAATCAACCATAAGGGATCGATATTCGCCTGTTTCATATTACTGAGAACGGTTAAACGTTTGAGCACCCGGCGAAGCGTAGCTCCCTGGGCAATTTCTGTTTGAGCTTTTAATTTGATGATTTCCTCGTCTCGGTTAAAAGTTTTAAGGAGGTCGGAAATAGCTTCTGCGCCAATCCCAACCCGGATAATCTGGCCATATTTGAGCGAGATTTCATGATATTTAGCTTCTGAGAGAACCTTTTTGACTTGCAGCGATTCTATTTCTGATTTAGCCGCTTTGTACTGTGCGTCAAGATGGGCTACTTCAGGGGCTTGGTTTGACTCATGGACTTTCAAAAGTTGGGCTTTAAGATCTTTGTATTCTTTTTCGAGCTGCTCTAAACTGGCTTTTTTTACGGTTTCATTGATCTCGATGATCAGAAAGCCGGCAAAATAGATGATACGTTCCAGGTCAGTCACGGAAAGATCGAGGACTAAACCTAACACTGAAGGAACGCCACGAACATACCAAATATGGCTAACTGGCGCAGCTAAATCGATGTGTCCCATTCGTTCTCGACGAACTGAAGAGCGAGTGACTTCAACGCCACAGCGATCACAGACAACCCCTTTGTAGCGAATCTTCTTATATTTACCGCAATAACACTCCCAGTCTTTAGTCGGTCCAAAAATTCGTTCGTCAAAAAGACCATCACGTTCTGGTTTTTGAGTCCGGTAATTAATGGTTTCCGGTTTGGTTACTTCACCGTAGGACCAATCAAGAATCTGTTCAGGACTGGCGACTGAAATACGAATTGCCGTAAAGTCAGTCGGACGCTGGGTCGTTTCGGTGGTACGTTGATTGACGGTAGGAATAGATTTGGAGTTCATTATACCTCCTCTCTGGCAATCGCCGGTTCTTCGATCGGTTTCTCTTTCGGCGCGGCAACACTTTCTTCTACTTCGGTTGGTTCAATGTCTTCAAGAAATTCATCATCTTTTTCAGAAGCGGTTGGGAGCACTTTACGTTCCCGCGTTACCGTTTCTTGTGGCATGGTCACTTCACCGTTATCGCCAATTAATTCAATATTTAACCCGAGACTTTGGAGTTCTCGGACAAGGACATAGAATGAAGCGGGAATCGACGGTTTTTGGATTTCTTCGCCCTTGATAATGGCTTCATAGGCTCGCGAGCGGCCAACGACGTCGTCGGATTTGATCGTTAACATTTCTTGGAGAGTATGCGCAGCCCCATAACCTTCGAGGGCCCAGACTTCCATTTCGCCGAAACGCTGACCGCCAAATTGGGCCTTCCCACCCAGTGGTTGTTGGGTTACCATCGAATATGGTCCGGTTGACCGTGCATGCATCTTGTCATCAACGAGGTGGATGAGTTTAAGGATGTAGTTAACGCCAACTGTGGTTTTCTGGTCGTAGGGTTCACCTGACTTTCCGTCGTAAAGCTGGACTTTACCATCTTCGGGCAGGCCGGCTCGTTTCAATTCACTGGAGATTTCTTCATAGGTGACACTGTCAAACACAGGTGCCGCCACATAGTAACCGAGTTCGCTGGCTGCCCAACCAAGGTGGGTCTCCAGGATTTGTCCGAGGTTCATACGAGAAATAACCCCCAATGGGTTTAAAATAATATCAATAGTTCGTCCATCGGCAAGATATGGCATGTTTTCTTCCGGTAATACGACGGAAATGACCCCTTTGTTACCATGCCGACCGGCTAACTTATCGCCAACGGACAGTTTGCGCATTTGTGCGACAGAGACTTCCACCATTTGATAGACGCTGGCTGGTAGCTCGTCGCCTTCTTGCTTGCTAAATATTTTAACTTCGACAACTTTCCCTCGTTCACCGTGAGGCAATCGTAAACTTGAGTCTTTCACATCTTTGGCTTTGTCGCCAAAAATCGCGCGAAGCAATTTTTCTTCAGCGGACAGCTCAGTTTCACCTTTTGGTGAAATACGTCCCACGAGAATATCACCGGCACTGATTTCAGCTCCGATACGAACAATCCCACGATCATCAAGATTGCTTAATGCCTCTTCGGAAACATTTGGGATATCGCGCGTTAAGAGTTCTGGCCCAAGCTTGGTATCACGGAGTTCAACTGAGTATTTTTCAATATGAATAGAGGTAAATCGGTCATCGCGTACCAGTCGTTCAGAAACAATAATGGCATCTTCGTAGTTATAGCCGCCATAACTCATAAATGCGACGAGGACATTTTGACCGAGGGCTAACTGTCCTTCTTCAGAAGCATACGAGTCAGCCAGCACGGTACCTTTTTTGACTTTGTCTCCAACATGAACACTGGGTCGCTGGTTAATACAGGTCGCTTGATTCGATCGAACAAAGTTGTGTAATTTATAAACTCGATCACCTTTAGCTTCTTGAACGCTAATTGAACTACCGTCAACTTTGGTCACTAAACCAGGGGCCTGAGCTAAAATAAGCTGCCCGGCATTTTGAACGGCCTCTTCCATACCCGTTCCAACCACCGGAGTTTGTGGACGAATTAATGGAACGGCCTGCTTTTCCATGTTTGAACCCATGTTTGCCCGAGCGGCATCATCGTGTTCTACGAACGGAATCAAGGCAGTGGTCATTGAAACGGTTTGCCTCGCTGAAACATCCATGAAATCGACACGGGTGACCTTTTCAAAGTCTGGTTCACCAAATTTTCGCACAATGATAGACTCACCAACAATCTCACCACTCGCGGTGATTTCGGTTGAAGCCGGCGCGATAATGTGCTTTTCTTCTTCACCAGCGTCGAGGTAAACGATGTCATGGGAAACGTGGGGTTGCTTACCGTTATCGGACATAACTTTCAAGTAAGGGGTTTCAATAAAGCCGTATTCATTAACCCGGGCATAAGAAGCCAAATAGCTCACTAATCCAATATTGGGGCCTTCAGGGGTTTCAATCGGACAAATCCGACCATAGTGTGAGGGGTGCACGTCACGGACTTCAAATCCAGCTCGTTCTCGGGCGAGTCCACCTGGACCAGTGGCGGTAATGCAACGCATGTGTTCGATTTCAGCCAGCGGATTGGTCTGGTTCATAAATTGTGATAACTGGCTGGAGGCGAAAAATTCTTGTAAAACGGCGGCAACCGGACGAGAGTTAATCAACTGTCCAGGAGTGATTTCTTCCGCTTCAAGTACTGACATTCGGTCTTTGACAATGCGTTCAACTCGAAGTAAGCCAATACGCAGTCGGGATTGAATCAATTCTCCCACAGCTCGAACACGACGATTTTTCAGATGATCAACGTCATCGGGCATGGCACCTGGTGTGTTGTTGAGGCGGATAATTTCTTGGATCACAGCGACGACATCTTCAAGGGTCAGGACGTGGTTTTCAACCACATTTTTGACATCCAGATTGAGACGTTGATTGATTTTATAACGCCCAACCTTACCTAAATTATAGCGTTTTGAGTTAAAGAAGAGATTCTCTAAAAAGACTCGTGCCGTTTCAGCAGTCGCTAAATCGCCCGGACGAATCCGTTTGTAGACCTCAATCATCGCCTCATCCCGGTTTTTGGCTAGATCACGGTCGAGGGTAGTCGTAATATATTTGTGATCTGAATTTGTGTCAGTGTCGCTAAAGGCGGCCAAAATTTGTTCTGGTTCCATACCTAAAGCGCGAAGGAATGTGGTAACAGGAATTTTGCGTTTACGGTCAACTTTAACGGCGATGATGTCGCGCGTTGAGGTTTCAAACTCCAGCCAGGCACCGCGGGATGGAATAATTTTTGCCCCGAATAAATTACGACCACCATTGTCTTCCATCGTGAAAAGTACACCATAGGAACGAACGATTTGGGAAATAACTACCCGTTCAATTCCATTAATAATAAAAGTGCCGCGTGGGGTTTGGAGTGGGATATCACCGAGAAAGACATCAGCTTCCTTAACTGTATTGTTAATTTTATTGCGCAAAACAACATGGGCCTTCAGGGGAGCTTTAAAGGTAAGATTCTTGGCCACGGCAACCTCTTCAGTGCATTTTGGCTCGTCAAGACTATATGAAGCAAATTCTAATTCTAACGCTTTACCGGTAAAATCGACAATAGGATTAATTTCGTCGAATAATTCTTTCAAACCTTCGTTAAACAGCCAATCCCATGACTCAGTTTGGAGTTCAACGAGTGGTGGAAGAGGGACTGTAATGGGGAACGATTTAAAATATTTTCGTTCGATCATGCTGGCTCCTTATTTGTTGGGACCTTGTGCAAGCTTAGCTTGTGTGAACTTGTTAATGGTTTCCCTCCGTCAGCTGGCGGACATTCCTTGTAGTCATCGTTCACGCATCGCTTGCCTTGTTCTTTAATCGTTATAGAAAATCGAGTATTGGACCTAAATTCTGCAGAACGCAACAAACCCCAATGTCTTGGGGTTAATGATAAATCTATCGCCTATGCGATAGGTAGACTCGCCAGTCTTTTAAGTATTTCTGCCTCCGAATACTTTATTTTTCTTTACTCTACTAGATATACCGTAGTATGTCAAGACCTTCATCAAGTATGAGGTTGAAGGGATTCGAAAAGAGTTTGAATAAGTTCAGGTATATGCAGGTGAGTTACGGCTGAAATAGTTTTCTTATCGAAAAAGACTGATGGCGGAGTAATTATTTTGGCAAGCGCTTCTCGTTTAGTCGTAAAATCTTCCGTATCGGTATTTAATTCAGTTTTAGTAATCACTACTAACTCTGGTTTGTCAGCTAATTCCGGATCGAACTGACGTAATTCCTCTCGGACTACCGTATAGTCATGGGCATAGTCTGGACTCATCGCATCAATAAAATGGACGAGCATTTTTGTTCGACGCACATGACGTAGAAAGGTATGTCCAAGACCTTTGCCTTGTGACGCCCCTTCAATAAGGCCGGGAATATCAGCCATAATCAGGCGATTATCGTGCCAAGATACGACTCCCAACACCGGACTTAACGTCGTAAATGGATAATTGCCTATTTTTGGTTTGGCGTCACTGACGATCGACAGAAATGTTGATTTGCCGGAATTAGGTAATCCAATAATCCCTACGTCAGCGATAAGTTGGAGCTCGAATCGGAAAATTGCCTCTTCGGCGGGTTCGCCTGGCTCAGCGGTTCGAGGAGTCTGATGCGTACTCGTGGCAAAATGAACATTACCACGTCCGCCTTCGCCCCCTTTAAGAATTCGTTTTGATTGATCAGCCTGAATGAAATCAGCGACGGATCGCCAGTCATTGCCTCGTTTACGAAAGACTCGTGTTCCAACCGGAACTTCGACTGCCAACGCAGTTCCGTCCCGTCCATGCATTTTTTGACCGCTGCCAGGTTGTCCATTTTCGGCGTGTAACTCTTTCAACGAAGCGTATTGGTTTAAATCGCTGAGTTGCCGATTGGTCACAATTAAAACATCGCCGCCATGTCCCCCGTCGCCACCATCGGGACCGCCACGTGGAATATATTTTTCCCGCCGAAACGAAACCGAACCGTCGCCACCTTTGCCAGATTTAAGCTTTAATTCTACTTCGTCATGAAACATAGTTTAATTATACCATTTCATCTAGGGAAAAGGATCACGAGCAACCCCGTTAACGCGGAGTTCGAAATGTAAGTGCGGACCGGTAGAACGACCCGTGCTGCCTGATTTACCTATGGGTTGGCCTTGTTTAACATGCTGGCCAGGTGACACGATTACTTGACTTAAGTGGCCATAACGGGTAGTCATGCCAGCGTTATGCGAAATAAGAATCGTTTTACCGTATCCCCCATTCCAGCCACTCGAAGTAGCAATAATGACGATACCGTCAGCTGCTGCCGCGACCGGAGTTCCTATATTGGCCCGGTAATCAATGCCGGTATGTCCACCAACCAATTTGCGCGAAATGCCATTGTGGTTAAGCGGGACAATGAGGCCATAATTGCCGCGTTTGGCCCCAGACAACGACTTGATTGTCTTACCCGTGGTAGTCAGTTCTTTACTGGCTTGTTTGCGCTCATCGGCTGCTTTCACGGCTTTATCTGATAAGTCTTGGGCTGGTATAGTAAGTTCCTGGCCTGGTTTGATGCTATCAACATCACTGAGATTGTTCTTGATTTTCAGAGTCGTCAATTTAAGGTTAAAACGAGCTCCGATTCCACTCAGCGTGTCACCGATGGCAACCGTATACTTGATGTCTTGAGCTGGAGTTTCGGTCGTAGCTGGTGACGGAACGGGATTCTGCGTTGCTCCTCCATCATCAATTAATGAAGGGCTCGATGGTACGAGCACGTTATTGACAATAAAATTCCCATTAATTCTCTCTTCAAGGTCAAAGGCAATTTGATCAGGATTTTCGTCTAAATTTGGAGTATAGTCCTTGAGAAAGCGAACCGTTTCAGCTACTTGGTAGGGATCGCTTAACACTATATCTTTTGGAATAGACGGTGCATCAATTTCAGCTTGAACTGAAAGGGCATTATTTATGAGCACAAATAATGTCAACCAGATTAATGATTGATGGGCAGTAATACTATCTTGGACAAGGGACCATAACTGCGATCCGCGACGGCCAAGACGCAGCATGTTCGGTTTATGAGTAAACCGTTTTGCTTGCAATCGAAGCTTACGGAATTCTTCTTGGAGGGAAAACCGCATGGTTCTTACGGTAAAACATAACCGTAATGGCTGTCAAATAGCAAGCAATAAATAGTATATAATACTTAGCTCGTCGCATCGGGCTCTTTATTGTCTGTATCAAAAACCTCTTCTTCAACAGAGAAAATAATCACGTCCCCTTCCGCCACTTTGGTTGGCACATTGATTGATAAACCACTTTCTTGCCCCGCCTCGAGTTGCTTAACCGCTTCAGGACCTTTTTGTAATGATAATATCTTACCTTCACCAACGGCTTCACCTTCACGCATAACGGTAATTTTAGCTGGGTCAACGGCGACACCTTGGGTGATTTCACCACCAATAATCTGCGTTTCTTTCGTGGTGCGGAAAATCTTCTTAACCTTTAAGCGACCTTTTTCAACACGGATACGTTTTGTGCGAATCCGACCTTTGAGCGTTGATTCAACTTGGTTCAGAAGGTCATATATAACTTGGAATGTCGCCACCGTAATGCCTTGATTTTCTGCGGCACGTTTAATTTGAACGGGTAAATTAACATGAAAACCTAATACGATTGCCGTCGATGCCGCGGCGAGTTGAATATCATTGAGTGAAATGTCGCCAATACCACTGTGAATAATCAATGGCTGGACCCCTGGCTCCTCCAACTTGGTAATCGATGTCCGTAATGCCTCAAGCGAACCTTGAGCATCGGCCTTAAGGATGATATTAAGTGTATTTGTTCGTCCTTCCGCAATGGCTTGAGAAATATCCATGATTGTGCGCTTTTTCGCGGTTGTATCACTGCTTTGGACCATCTCCTTGGCGGCTTTTTCGTTCGCAACTGCGGCAAATGATTCGCCAAATTCAGGTATAGCCTGTAAACCAGAAATTCGGGCCGGTGTGGAAGGGAGTGCTTCGGTTAAACGGGCTCCAGTGTAGTCTTGCATGGAACGAATTTTACCGAAGGTTTGACCAATAACAACGACATCATTGAGATGAAGCGTGCCATTTTGAACCAAAATTGTTGCGACGGCGCCCAATCCTGTCTCTTGATGTGATTCAATTACAATCCCTTGAGCTGGGACCCCTGGATCGGCTTTGTATTGTTTCAGATCGGCCGTAATAATAATATATTCTAACAGTTCCTTAATACCCACTCCGGTTACTGAAGACACGCCAACCATTATTGTTTCACCCCCCCATTCTTCCGGAATTAAACCATGTTCGGTTAATTGTTGTTTGAGCCGTTCGATATTGGCTGTTTGGAGATCGATTTTCGTGATGGCCACAATAATCGGAACGTTCGCGTTTTTGGCATGGTTGAGGGCTTCAATGGTTTGCGGTTTCACGCCATCATCTGCAGCCACAACCAAAATAACAATGTCGGTAACCTGAGCGCCATGGCTTCGGAGGGCGGTAAATGCTTCATGTCCTGGTGTATCTAAAAATGTAATAAGCCGCCCGTGATCTTCGAAATCAATCTTGGCTTGATAAGCCCCGATATGTTGGGTAATGCCACCGTGCTCTTTACCCGCGATGTTTGTTTTACGGATCGTATCGAGTAATGATGTTTTACCATGGTCAACATGACCCATGATTGTCACGACTGGTGGACGAGGGTCACGTCCTTCAGTCGTCGCATGAGTTGGTTGGGTAATAGTTGTTGTTGTGGCAATGGCGGTTGCCGGTTCAGCGATTAGGCCAAGCTCGTCGGCAACAATCGCCATAGTGTCGTAATCAATCTGATCATTGATAGCTGCCATTACGCCGTTTTTCATGAGTAGACTCATGATTCGAGCCACAGGAAACTCTGCCAACTCCGCAAATCCTCCGACAGTAGCTACCGGAGGCAGGGCAATTGGATGTTTTTCGTTGTCTTGAACTTGAGGGAGAAGATCGCTAGCTTTGCGTTCCTGTTCTTGGGTAACAAGCATGCTTTCGCGTCGCTGGCGAGCTGCATCCATTTCCCGCCGTCGTTTTCGACTGATAAATGGTTTACGAGCTTTAGCTGCCATGATTGCAATTTTATCAGGTTTAGCCCGTTTAGGCAAACCTTATGAGGTTTTAGCTTGGTTGCGACGGTAAGGCCTCAATCGGCTTGTCGGTTGGTACCAGTTCGTCGTCAGCCTCGAGTAACGCGACAGAAGCAACAACGTCGTTGTCTTGTAATTTCATCAATGTTACTCCTTGCGTATCACGGCCTAATTTGCGGATTTCAGCTACGGGAGTGCGAATAACGACCCCTTGTTTAGAAATAAGAAGCGCGTCAGTTTTTTCGATACCAATGACTTCGACCGCTATCGTATTACCCGTCCGATTCGTGACGTTAGCACACTTCAAGCCTAATCCGCTTCGGTGTTGAGTACGGAAATGATCAAAGCTGGTTCGTTTGCCAAAACCGTTTTCCAGGACAATCAATAGATCTGGTTGTTTTGGCAAAGTAGAATCAATGACATCCATGGCAATTACCTCATCGTCAGTTCGCAAGCTAATTCCTTTAACGCCGCCGGCGCTTCGTCCGACGGGACGTACCTCTTCTTCGTGATAGGAAATGGCCTGACCTTTCGAAGTAGCCTGGAAAATCTGGTCGGTACCCGTGCTGCGATGGACCCATTTCAATTCGTCATCTTGATCGAGGCGCATGGCCACAATGCCGGTTTTGCGGACATTTTTATAAGCCTCGATTAAGGTCCGCTTGATGATACCCTTTCGAGTCGCGAAGATAAAATATTTCTTCGTGTCATTGGTCATAATGTTCATGACGGCAGTCACTCGCTCTGAGTTAGCAATTGGAATGACATTAACCAATGGACTCCCTTTGGCTTGACGAGAAGCCGCCGGTAGCTCGTAAACTTTGGTTTGAAACACGCGACCTGTGTTGGTGAAAAAGAAAATGTCTTCGTGGGTTGAGGCAGACACTAAATGGAGAATTTCATCTTCTTCTTTGGTCGCCATTCCCACAACGCCACGTCCACCTCGATTTTGGGCGCGATAGGTATCATTGGGCAACCGCTTTATATAGTTACCTTGGGTCACGACCACGACGACCTGTTCATCGGGAATTAAGTCAGTGGCTGAAAATTCTCCCACTGGATTTGGATGGATAGTCGTTCGACGTTCGTCACCATATTTCGTCTTTAATTCATTCAGCTCTTCTTTGATTATAGTCAAAACTTTGCCTTCATCAGCCAAGATTGCCTCAAGCTCAGCAATTTTTTCTTGTAGGGCTTTATACTCATCTTCAATATGCTGACGTTCAAGCGCGGCCAATTGAGCCAAGCGCATTTCAAGAATTGCGGTGGCCTGAATTTCAGTCAGGTTTAATCGGTTGATTAAGTTAACCTTGGCTTCATCACGATTCGCTGATTTACGAATAATATCAATCACTAAGTCAATATCACGAAGGGCAATCAACAAACCTTCCAGAATATGAGCCCGTTCTTTGGCTTTTTTCAGTTCGAATTCAGTCCGTCGTCGTACGACTTCACGTCGGTGAACAACGAAGTGTTCGAGAATCTGTTTGAGGGTCAAAACTTGCGGTTGGATACCATTAACCAGGGCGAGCATGTTGACGTGAAAGGCCGACTGCATCGGTGTTAAATCATACAATCGATTGAGAATTTTCTTGGGATAGGAATTATTCTTAATATCAATCACAATCCGAACATTGGCTTTCCGGTCAGATTCGTCGCGAATGTCGGTAATCCCATCGATTCGCTTGTCTTTGACTAAGTCAGCGATTTTTCCAATCAGCGCCGCTTTGTTGACCTGATATGGAAGGGCGGAAATAATAATTTGAAAAGCGTTCTTCTTTTCAACAATTTCAGCATCCGCTCGCATAATTATACGGCCTTTTCCCGTTGCATAGGCTTGTTTAATATCATTAATATTATATATCGAAGCCCCGGTCGGGAAATCAGGTCCTTTGACAAACTGCATCAAATCATCAACTTCGGCGTCAGGGTGATCGATAATGTGATTAATTGCGTCGACCACTTCAGTTAAGTTATGGGGAGGGATGTTCGTCGCCATACCAACGGCAATGCCTTGCCCACCATTCAGCAAAAGATTCGGCAATCGAGCCGGCAAAACCTTCGGCTCCTTGACCGAGCCATCATAGTTCGGCATGAAGTCGACCGTGTCTTTATCAATATCAGTCAATATTTCGTCAGCTAATCGGTGCAATTTTGATTCTGTGTAGCGCATAGCGGCTGGTGAATCACCGTCAACTGAACCAAAGTTTCCTTGGCCATGGACAAGCATGTAACGCATATTCCAGTGCTGGGCAAGACGAACGAGAGAATCGTAAATTGCCATATCTCCATGTGGATGATATTTACCCATAACTTCCCCAACTATTTTGGCACACTTAGAGAATTTAGCTGAATGACGAAGTCCGCTTTCCCACATCGCATACAGTACGCGCCGGTGAACTGGTTTGAGTCCATCACGTACATCCGGTAATGCTCGGGCAACAATAACTGACATAGCATAATCAAGATACGAGACTTCCATCTCCCTGACTAAACCGCGGTCTTGAACTAAGCCGAATTCAGTCTTGTGAAATGCTTCCGGCAGAAGAGGGGATTCAGGTGGATTTGGTAAATTAGTTTGATCGTCCATGATTGTTTTTTGAAATAAGTTTATATATCAAGATTTTTTACGGTAGCAGCATGGGACTGAATAAAGCGTTTACGCGGAGAGACCTCATCCCCCATCAGCATCGAGAAGACCGCATCCGCTCGTTCGGCATCATCGATCGAAACTTGGAGTAATATCCGATTATCTGGGTTCATGGTCGTATCCCACAGGTCTTCGGCATTCATTTCGCCTAACCCTTTATAGCGTTGGATCGTCACGCGTGGCGTCTTTTTTGTGGTGGTTGGAGCAGCTGTTTCAGCCTCAGGAATTTCTCCTTCCGGAGTTTCAGGTTCTGGCTCTTCACCCGGTTCAGGTTCGCTCGCTTCTGAAGGTATGTCATCTGCATTGGTTGTTGAAATACCCATTTCGGTCAGGATCTTGTCTCGCTCGGCGTCACTATAGGCGTAACGCATGTCTTTGCCCCTTTTAATTAAGAAAAGTGGTGGCTGGGCAATATAGATATGACCGTTGCTGATTAAGGACGGAAAATGGCGATAGAAAAACGTTAAGAGGAGCGTCCGAATGTGAGCACCGTCAACATCTGCATCAGTCATAATAATGACGCGATGGTAACGCAACTTTTCAAGATTAATCTCATCCCCAATCCCGGCCCCTAGCGCAATAATTAACGCTTTTATTTCTTCAGATGTCAGCATACGATCGAGACGAGCTCGTTCAACGTTCAAAATTTTTCCACGGATCGGAAGAATCGCTTGGAACGTTCGATCGCGTCCACCTTTGGCACTTCCGCCAGCCGAATCCCCTTCCACGATGTAAAGTTCACTTCGTGCAGGATTACGTTCCGAACAATCGGCTAGTTTTCCTGGCAACGTCATGCCTTCCAATGCGCCCTTACGGATGATCGTTTCACGGGCAGCGCGGGCGGCAGCGCGCGCCCGGGCGGCAAGGGTAACTTTCTCGATAATTTTGCGAGATTGAGCTGGATTTTCATTCATAAACTCAGTCAAGCCATCATAGGTGGCGCTTTCCACCACCGCACGGATTTCTGGATTACCAAGTTTCCCTTTGGTCTGACCTTCAAATTGGGGATTGGTGAGTTTAACCGAAACAACCGCGGCGAGTCCTTCTCGAACATCTTCACCCGTCAGACTCGTTTCCGACTCTTTAATTAAACTGTTTTTCTTGCCGTAGTCATTGATAGCTCGGGTTAACGCGGTACGGAATCCCGTTAAATGGGTTCCCCCATCAATAGTTAAAATATTATTGGCAAATGTGTAAACGTGTTCGTTAAAATCTGATGTATAGGTTAAGGCTAATTCAACTGAGTGGTCTTCGCCATTTCGTTCAACGCTAATTGGTGGATCGATAATGACGGACTTATTTTTATTGAGATGACGAACATAGGCCTCTATACCGCCTTCAAAATAGAAGGTATACGAGTAGGCTGGTTCAGACCGCTCATCTATGAGTCGAATGGTGAGACCTTTTGTCAGATAAGCTTGTTGGCGACACCGATCAACCACCGTTTGCCAGTTGAAATCAATGATGGGAAATATTTCCTCATCAGGGTAAAACGTGATTCGGGTACCGGTATGAGTACTTGGACCGACCTTAGTGAGTTCGGTTTGCGGGATACCGCGTGCATATTCTTGTTTATACTCAGTGTCATCGCGATAGACATAGGCGATGAGCTTTTTCGATAATGCATTCACTACTGAAGCGCCAACCCCGTGCAATCCCCCGGAAACCTTGTAGCCCCCGTCGCCAAATTTTCCACCAGCGTGAAGAACGGTGAGCACAGTTTCAAGGGTTGTTTTTTTTGTCGATGGATGAATATCAACAGGAATACCTCGTCCATTGTCGATGATGCTTACACTACCATCAGCCATAAAGGTAAGATCAATGCGGCTGGCAAAACCACCCATAGCTTCATCTACTGCGTTGTCGAGGACTTCCCAAATTAAATGATGTAACCCTTCAATTCCCGTGCCACCAATATACATTCCAGGACGTTTACGTACTGGATCTAAGCCTTCGAGGACGGTAATATTTTGAGCACTATATTCGTTGGTGTTGGCAGAATCTGCCATGCGATTTCCCTCTCCGTTGCGTATGTTGTAGTAACACTTAAAAAACACGGTAAAACTAGACCCATCAGGTTATATTTTACCAATTTTAGCCAATTTTCACAATAGACGAATATGGGTAGACTATCAAGTGTTTTCAGGTTTATGTGAAACGATCGAATGAATTTCGGCCATGAGCGCTTCGCGAAATTTTTCTGGAGAAAACTGTTCAGAGTGACTGATGATTGCTTGATTATCGAAACTCATACTTTCTAATTGACGGATAGCAGCAACCAGACTATCGGTCGATTGATGGCTAAAATGGAGTCCGGTTTTTCCATCAATAACTGTTTCGCTCGCTCCCCCTCGTCCGTAGCAAATAACTGGTTTACCAAAGCCCATAGCTTCAATTGGCACAATTCCCGCATCCTCTTCAGCGGCAAACAAAAAAGCTCGGCATTCGGCATAGAGTTTATTCCGTGTTGCGTCATCGACTCGTCCAAGCAATTCTATATTATTGCTCCCTCGAGCTCGTTTGATCATCTCCGGCTTTAGGGGGCCATCACCGATAATTTTGAGCTTGGACTGTGTGGCAATTGCGGCATCAATTAATATATCAATCCGTTTTTGACCCACAAGCCTGCCGACCGAAAGATAATAATCTCCATCTTTGGTTTCTACTTCATTTTTGTCAACCGCCACAGGCGGATATATAACCTTTGACTCACGATTATAAAATTTTCTGATTCGGTCTGCCGTTGTATGAGAATTTGCGAGCCAATGATCAACCCGATTAACGGTGGCGGCATCCCATATTCGCAAGTAGTGAGCACTCAATCGTCGAATCCATGAACTCGAGGCTCGTGGATCAAGTTGCGGCATCCAGGCCCAGCGCATTGGAGTGTGACAATAACAGATGTGAATGGTTTCTGGTCGAGTTAAAATACCTTTCGCAGCAGCTGACGAATCAGAAATAACTAAATCATATTCAGTTAAATCAAACTGTTCAACGGCGTATGGTAAGAGCGGAAAGGCGATTTGGTGATGATTGCGGAGATAGGAAAATCGATTAATGGGAGACGGAATGACTTTCGCATCTTTATATTCTGGAAACCGCTCCGGCAGATAGAGTGGTGTATATATAGGGGCATTAGGAAAGAGCTGATGTAATTCGTTCAATACTTTTTCCGCTCCTCCGGGAACCGTTAAGGCATCGTGGACTAAGGCTACTTTTAGATGTTTCAATGCATCGTGTGAATCCATAATTAATACCCCGTTTTACCGAACAGAAGAACAATGCCCGTTTTGAACATGATAATGAAATCTTGCCAAAGCGACCAGTTTTGAACGTAATGGGCATCGAGTTGGACACGCTCATCATAACTCGTATCATTCCGCCCACTCACCTGCCATAAGCCGGTCAATCCTGGTTTGATCGACAAGAGGTACGATCCCCACTTGCCGTAACGTTTTAATTCATCCTCAATAATCGGTCGTGGTCCAACTAAACTTAATTCCCCCCGTACCACGTTTAAGAATTGAGGCAGCTCATCAATACTCGTTTTACGCAAGAACTTTCCGATCGGGGAGACACGCGGGTCGTCCTTAACTTTCTGATCACGTTCAAATTCAGCGACGAGATCGTCTCGACCCATGGCTCGAAATACGGCTACACTTGATTTCCCAGAATACTTTTGTCGCATCGTACGAAATTTATAAATGCGGAATTTTTTTCCACCTCGAGCAATACGGGCATGAGCAAAGAAAATTGGCCCAGTGTCAAAAATTGAAATCAGAATGGCGACGACCACAATAATTGGGCTCACCAGAATAAGCCCCAGGGTTCCGAAAATCACATCGATAATACGTTTTACAATCCGTCCCCAACCATCTAAAGGAGTCTGACGAAACGTGATAATCGGCGTTCCAGCGATAGTTTCGAACAGAACATTGGACGCTTGCACTTCGAACATATTTGGCACCAAATGACAGGCGACTCCATTATCGTGGGCACACATAACATATTCAAGTATCCGGTTATCTGACAAGCTATGGTCGTCAATAATTACCTCATCAATATCGTATTTCTTAAAGTGGGAAGCCAGCTCAGTCGGCTCAACCGCTTCGACTCGCTTAATAAATCGAAGGGCGGGGTCGTTATTCGATATTAAGGCTGATTCTAACCCGTCGGTATCCGAGTCCGGTGCGACAAGCAAGACGCGGCTGCGACCTATCCCAGCCGACCGAATCAGAAATTGCAAAAAGCGTAAGCTAATACGTTCAATAAGAACATACAATAAGCTAAACACAAGGATGTAAATAAGCATTAAACGTGGGAAAACAAGCGTTTGTTCGGTCCGCAGGAAGACCAAAAAGACAACAAAAGATGCCCAACCGGCTAAAACGGCAATAGCAATTCGTGTAAAATTTTGAAATGAAGCAAAGAGATAGCGCTTAGTATACAGCCCTTGTAGCGCAAAGATGAGAAACCATATCGGAATAATCCGGTAGATCAACCACAAATAATCCATATAGGGCAAGCGGTAAATTTCAAGGCCATTACCACGCAACCAGTAGCTGGTAATGAACGCTAAAAATATCGCTAACACATCAAATGGAATGTGCAGAACGGTGTAAAATAGGTCACTTCTCTTATACATATTATAATCTAAGCTAAATTCTACCGGATTCTTGAGATAATTTAAAGAAACAATCGCGAGAAATTCATCGATATCACAAAAAGGTGTATGTCTACACCTTTCTGTGCATTGCAGATACCCCAGTGCGGTCCCAAGCAATTGGTTACTATTCGGCGGGTTTGGCACGTCGTAACATTGGGAGACCAGTACGAGCGTTTTCCATAACCTGGTAACCTGATGGAACGGCATCAAGAGCTCCTTCACGAACATCTGTCGCAAAATAATAAATCACCTGTTTGCGACCACCACGGAGCGTTACTTCTTTCGAGTGTAAATAGTAGGTTTTCCCACTCTTTTTCGATTCAACACTATACGCCACGTCTACTCACCTCCTCTCTAATAAATTAGGGAATTACCCATAACAACCTTAATGTTCCACAGGTTCACACCTGATGTCAAGAGGTAGACAGGGTACGAGAATCGTGGTTTCAGGTTAAACAAGCATTGCTTTCGTAATTGTGATATTTTTCACACCTTCAGTTGTGTCGTTCAGCAAGGTTTTAGCTAAAGCGTTTTCAATCGTATCTTGAACCGCTCGCCGCATCGGTCGTGCGCCAAATTCCGGATCATAACCCCGCTCTAATAATGTATCGTACACATCATTATCCAACGCAATATGAATATTATGTCCCGCCAGCCGTTCGGTTAGTTCGTTGACAAGTAATTGTGCGACCTGACGTATTTCTGGTTGGGTTAACGGCAAGAAAGTAATAACCGCATCAAACCGGTTGAGCCACTCTGGGCTAAAAATACCATCAGACTGGATTTGATTAAGCAAATCTTGTTTAAAATTCGGTGGCAATGGTCCTTTGTTGACGGCTTCACGAATGTAATTTGCTCCTGCATTAGAAGTGGCGATGATCATGGCATTCGTGAAATCGACTTTTTGGCCATAGCCATTCGTAATAGCGCCATCATCAAGAATCTGTAAAAAGAGGTTACGAATTGCCGGATCGGCTTTTTCTACCTCATCAAGCAATACGACACTAAATGGTTGATCGGTAACGGCTGTGGTTAAAAGGCCTGTTGCATCTTTCGTGCCTATCAATTTTCCAACTGAGTCAGGAGTTTGATACTCGGACATATCAATCCGGATAAAGGCTTTTTCATTTTTATAATAGAGGGCGGCAATAGTCTTAGCCATTTCGGTTTTCCCGACTCCAGTCGGACCGAGAAAGAGAAAACTCCCAATCGGACGTTTCCCCGAGTGAAGTCCCGCTCTTGCGCGACGCAAGGCATTTGCAACGGCGGCAACCGCCTCTTTTTGGCCGACGATTCGAGTCTGAATTTGGGTTTCCAAATTATTTAACACGTCCCGCTCATCACGACTGACCGTACCAATTGGCAACTTCAATTTTTCTGAAACGATGCGTTCGACATCGTTGCCCAATATAAATAAAGGATCGCTCGAATGAAGGCCACTTACGACTTCTTCAAGTAAATTCAGGGCTTTTTCGGGGTATGGTTTGTCATGAATATGACGTTCAGCTAGTTCGATGATTTTAGACAGAGCCTGATAGGTAACAATATGTTTCTGTTTTGATTCAAAGCGAGGCAACTCATCTTCAAGAATAAGGAGCGCATCTGACGGTTGAATTTCTTTTATCTCGGTTGCGGCTAGGTATGGTTCCAAGGCAGCGTTCGGCTTAACCAGCGAGTAGTACTGAGAAGGCGTAATCGTCGCAATTAAATGAAGAGAAGGAGATTGTAAATACGAACTTAACACGGGCGCTGCATTAATCTCACCAATCGTACTGTTGCCCTGAGCCCCGACGAGAAGATGAAAATCAGGAACAAAGAGAACGATATTGCCGACCGTATCGGCCTCATCGAGTATTGTTCGAAGCCGTAATTCAAGTTCGCTTTGATTTGGCGCACTTACCAGCTTACCGACATCCAGCATATAAACATGTTTGTATTTGAGAGACATTGGAACATGACCGGTCACAAAATCTGACGCCAGGGCATAGAGCATGCGTTGCTTCCCAATTCCCTCTTCTCCGACAATAATAACGTTATGTAGATTGTCTCGATTTAAATAATCGAAGATTTTTTCTCGCTCGGTTTGATGACCGACTATCCTGATCGGATGGCCGATTTGCTTAATTTGTTCGGTTAAGTCGACGGCGTAGGCATCAAGCTCATGGGTATAACCACTTGACCAATCGTGACCTATGCCCCCAGTTCTCTTCAAGCTATCAATGAATCCTCGATTTTGAGCTTTCGTTTCCGCCTCTATGCGTGACGACCAACCCCAAACCTCCTGCCGAGTCCGTTCGGCAATTCCTAAGCTATTCCAGACTTGTGTTAACTCGGGTGTTGTTTGAACAACTTCGAACAAATGCTCAGGGCGTAACGGCTGCTTATAAGACTCAGCTAACTTCCTGGCTGAATCAATCCAGAGGGTATATTCGGGAGCAGCCGGTAACATCTGCGTAAACTTAGCTGGGGTGAGTCCAAAGCGTAATATCACAAAATGAGTACTCTCGTGTTTGAGCAAATGGTCCCATAATCGTTGACCTTGCCCACCACTTTCAGCTAAAAGAAGGGCTGTCGAGTAGGTTATTGAGTTGTGGGTTACCTCATGAGATTGCCTTCGCTCTTCGCGATCAACTTCATTGCGTAAGAACATCCTGAATAAATCAAGAACGAGACTGACTGGCAAAAATATAAAAAAGAGACCAAAGTAAATCGCCTGACTGCCGGTAAAGCTGCCTAACAAGCCGAGGATCAGAACTATTAGTAGAATTGATTGAATAACCCAACGTACTACCCGAGTACGTCGTAAAAAAAGGTCAAGCTGAGCTAAGGCAAGGAGTCGATTCACCCTGAAGCTCCCAATAATTTAAAACCGTATAACACTGAAATAATTAATAAGATTGGTAATGTGTACCAGGCGATCAAGAAAATGAACAGACCTAGATTCCAAATAAAAATTGCCGATAAACCAGATAGAATTGTTACAAATCGAATCACAAACCCGATAGTCCGGGAAGTCGTGTTGGAAAGAATCGCCTGAAACCAATAACGTATTGGCAAACGATCCATGGCGATCGCATCGTGTCGCCAAGGATCGAATAACGTTCTACCGAGAAGTGACATCGAAAAATACTGATACAGAGCCAGTGTGACTTCTTTGCCATACCTTAAATAGGTAGCAGGGGCATCAAGTAATAACCATTGAATAAATAACAACGTCATGCCTCTCCTTACTAACCACTCTAACATGAGTCAAACAGATTGGCGAGATACCCATCCACCCCTGAAAATCCGTACCAAAATACCCGAATTAATGATAAAATATCCCTATGAATCCGTTCGAAATTTCAGCTCCATACTCTCCAGCTGGCGATCAACCTAAAGCTATCACCGCTTTGACGGAAGGTGTTAATCAAGGTATGCACGGCCAGACTCTCTTAGGGGTGACTGGGTCAGGAAAAACTTTTTCAATTGCTCATGTTATTCAAAATGTGCAAAAACCTACACTGGTCATCGCTCATAACAAAACATTAGCTGCTCAGCTCACGACGGAATTCCGCCAATTCTTTCCCAAGAACGCTGTGGAGTATTTTGTCTCTTACTATGACTATTACCAACCTGAAGCCTATGTTCCAAATTCCGATACGTATATCGAGAAAGAGGCCCAGATTAACGATGAAATCGATCGCTTACGCCATTCGGCAACTCAGGCATTGCTAACTCGTCGAGACGTAATTGTCGTGGCTTCAGTATCATGTATCTACGGTATCGGTCGGCCAGAAGCGTACGGTCGCTATCTTTTGACCGTTAATAAAGGTGAAGCGATGGGACGGGAAGCGATTTTAGCTCGGTTAGTCGAATTGCAATTTACGCGGTCCGACTTGCAGCTCAGTCGCGGCACATTTCGGAGCAAGGGGGACGTCATAGAAATAATGCCTGTGAACCGAGAATTAGTATTTCGGATTGAACTCTTCGGGGACGTCGTTGAGCACATCCGTATCCTTGACCCTATTACGATGAAAGAACAAGAATCATTACCGCAAATTATTATTTATCCAGCCAAACACTTTATGCTCGATACACCTGATCAAGAACGAGCGTTTCATGCTATCGAATACGAACTTAAATCTCGAGTTGCCGAGCTAAAAACCGCGGGAAAACTCTTAGAAGCTGAGCGGCTGGAACGCCGAACAAAATACGATTTAGAAATGATGCGTGAGGTTGGCTATTGCAGCGGGATTGAGAACTATTCTCGCCATCTCGATGGTCGAAAACCCAATGATCCTCCATCCACCCTTATTTCTTATTTTCCCAAAGACTTTCTGTTAGTGGTTGACGAATCACACGTCACCATTCCCCAAATTCGCGGCATGTATGCTGGCGATCGAGCACGAAAAAATACCTTAGTTGATTTCGGCTTTCGTTTACCATCAGCGAAAGATAATCGACCGTTGCAGTTTGATGAATTTAAATCGTATATCAACCAAACTATTTATGTTTCGGCCACACCGGCAGATTATGAAACAGAAAATTCAGACCAAATCGTTGAGCAAATTATTCGACCAACCGGCTTGGTTGATCCAAAATTGACCATTCATCCAAGTGAAGGGCAAATTGCTCATCTTCACGAACAGATTAAAAAGCGAGTCGATAAAGAAGAACGAACATTGGTTACCACCTTAACCAAGAAAATGGCGGAGGATTTAACTGAATATTTCATACAACAGGGACTCAAAGTTCGGTATTTACATTCAGATGTTGAAACTTTGGAACGAATCCAACTTCTCCGTGATTTACGGCGCGGTTTGTTCGATGTGCTCGTAGGGGTTAATTTACTCCGAGAGGGACTAGATTTACCAGAAGTATCATTAGTGGCCATTTTGGACGCGGATAAAGAGGGGTTTTTGCGCTCAGATCGATCGCTGATTCAAACCATTGGTCGAGCAGCTCGCAACGTCGAAGGTGAAGTTTTGCTTTATGCCGATGTGATGACTCGTTCTCTTAAGTCAGCGATTGGTGAAACTGAGCGACGACGTAAAATCCAGCTCGCTTATAACGAAGCTCATAATATAACCCCTCAAACTATTCAGCGAGAAATCGCGTCGATTGTGGAAGATCGTGAGGTTTCAGTGGGAAGTAAGCTTGATAGTGTTGAAAAAGAAATGGCGCGTGGAAATTTAGACAGCCTGATCAAGCAAAAAGAGCGCGAAATGAAATCTGCGGCCAAAGACTTGCAGTTCGAATTAGCTGCGCTTCTGCGTGATGAACTACAAGGATTACGTAAATTACAGCGCGAAAAAGTCTTTTCTGTTCTACAATAATATTTAATATTTTTATTGCTCGGTTCGCCTCTTGACGGCAGACTGTACTATGATAGTGATGAAGCTATGAAAATACTTTCTCACTCGAAAATAGTAGCTACGTTCGCTTGGGCGTTATTCTTGACCGTCATCATTGTATCGGTGGTTAAAGCTGAAGATGATTACCCTAATCATCCCAATCGAAAGATTATTACCTTTAATGCCAATCTTGATGCTAATTCCAGGCAAACTATTTTAAAGCATTCGGGGGTCAGTTCCTCTGACAACCTTAATATTATCTCAGCTGATACTGCCGATATTTCAGACAAAGAAGTATCGAGGCTGCGACATGCTCCAGGTATCACAAGAATAGAAGACGACGCTTTGGTTACGACGGAACGACGAACTCTATCGAGAACACCGACACCTAGCCCGACTCAAACAACTCCATGGGGAGTAGCCCGCGTTCATGCACCAAATGTTTGGAATCGGACACAAGCACTCTCCGTCAAAGTTGGCATTATAGACACCGGTGTCGATTTATCCCACCCGGATTTAGCGGCCGATATTAAAGGCAGTTATAATGCGATCCGACCTACTCGGAGTGCTCAAGACGATAATGGTCATGGCACCCATGTCGCGGGCATTCTTGGTGCTTTGAATAATAGTGTTGGTGTAGTTGGTGTCGGACCGCAAATTGATCTCTACCCCATTAAGGTCTTAAGCTCGAGCGGCTCAGGCTATATTTCTGACATAATCAAGGGGTTGGATTGGGCCGTCGCGAATCACATAGATATTGTGAACATGAGTTTTGGCACCTTAACCGATGTAACTGCTTTTCATGATGCGATTATTCGGGCGCATCAAGCCGGAATCGTTGAAGTCGCCGCGGCTGGCAATGATGGCAGAGCAGTTCAATATCCTGGAGCTTACCCCGAGGTGATTACCGTTGCCGCTTCAAATCAAAGTGACACGATT
>JBGPML010000006.1:0-26398 GCA_041486955.1 Patescibacteria group bacterium | reverse complement strand
CGCCGGACTGTTTGCTCTCTTGCCTATTGCTTTTAAGCTCACTGAAGCAAAAACGGTGGCGATTCGCGACCGCTACCTTTTTCTTCTTTTAACTTATTTGGCTCTCTATTTGCCATGGATTGTTATTTCTCGAGTTAAATTCATTTACCATTATTTTATTCCAGCCCTTATTTTACTGATTATGCTGGCGATTATTTTGGACGAAGATGTATTGTCCAATAAACAATGGCGCTGGGTCGGAATTCTACTTATTATTGCCGCCATCGCTTTCTTTATCTACTTTATCCCCCTTCTGATCGGTTACCCAATTTCTGACACATTCTATCAACAGCATATGTGGCTGAAGAGCTGGATATAAAAAAAGTGGTCGCCCGGACAGATGCCCGTTTGACCACCATAGCTTATCGCACCTCTATCTTTGGCACCGAGATCAATGCCACATATCCCGTCCTGTCGCCGATCGCCACCGTTTCTCCGTCAGCACTAATCGAGGTTATTTTTCCTCGATTGGACTGCTGGTCCACTCTTCGGCCAACCCCTGAGGTATCGCCGAGATCAAGAAATTCCGCAACTCCGTAAGGGTTCCCGTGTACCAACACCGCTCCTGCGACCGCAAAAACGGAGTCAGCGTAGGTGTGGAAGGGTATCTCACGTACTATGCTCCCGTCAAGCTCCAGACGACGGACTAGGCCTCCCACTTGGTCAACGACAACGAGCTGGTTTCGATCGCATGCAACATACCATCCAACGAGCTGCCCGACAAAAACGACTTGTTGACCAAGACAATCATCGAGGTTGGAAATCACCTCCATTTTTGTCGAGTCAGTTCCGGGCGGGCCGCAAAGCGCGAAGGCAGAACTGTCCGGTGTCCACAGGATTCGGGGTGCACCGTATGAAAACATCTGGTGCCGGTCCGTTGCAAGATGCACGAGTTCAGCCTGATAGTAACCGGTCAAGACGAGCATTGTGCCATCCGGAGAAAGCGATACTGCTTTGACTGCTTGATCGAGTTGATAGACCTGCGGGGTATCCTCTTTGCTTAAGTCCCACCCTTTGACTTTGCGCTCGGCGATCTTATAGACACGGGACTCTCCCAGTGCAGTTGGCTGGCCCAACCAATCACTCAAGTGTGGGGACATCTCCCACAGGAGTTTTTGATCAGTTATGTCACAAACTGCCGTGGCGTTACCATTCGTTGTGATGGCAATTCTGCCAGCTCGCATGTCCAAATGCACAATTCCAAGATCCGGAAAGTCGAAGAATTTCCCAGCGATCATGTCCCCCTCCTCTCGTCTTCCATCTCCATTTCGACAGCTGAAATATACCGTTATTTATGTATTCACACAATAAAAGGCTCTCATTTCTATAATTTCATGATATAATTCTTCCTAGAATTCGTCCGACGCGACTCAGACAGGAGAAAACGATGGTACAAACGAAGTCGTTAATTGCCCGCGTAGCGTGGGTTCGGTACGATCAAGGCAATCGAATGTTGTTCGTTCATATCACCCAAGAAGGTACCTATCAGTATGGTGATCCTCCGGCAGAACTCGCTGAGGAACTGATCGCATCACCAGATAAGGACGTGATGTTTCACGAACAGTTTCGCTCACTGCCCCATAGCAAATTGAGCGACTGTACGATCGGTGACGACAACCTCAGAACGTGTTGCGACACGCCGATGGCCCCATGACTGCCCGCACCATAGACGCAACCTAATGCGATGGTCATAGTCACTAATGAACTTAATCTCGTTGCTCAAAAAAAGGACCGGTCAGTGACCGGCCCTTTCAATAATAAAAAAACCGTACTCTTACGAGTACGGTCAGCCAACCTCCATTTATGAAGAGGTGACTCAAAAACAAACTCAGACTACGACGATCAGGCATTTGGCTCATGGACAGACCCTTACCGCTGAACGCACAGCGTAACTCTTGTATCTTACATCCTCAACAGTACCGCTAAATCCAAAGTTGCGTTCAGACCAGGACCAGTCTGAGCAAGGGACTCTTATGTCATCGGGGCTGACTTGAAACTGATTATCAGATGACCACGACAGCGTTCCCCTGCGGATATGCCATACATCCGGAGCAATCCCCTTCTCCAAAATTGATTGGAGGTAAAAGCTAATGTGTCCGTCAGTCGATAAGGCGCACTCACACTCATATGGTGGCTTCCCCAAAATCGCACGGAACTCACGGGGACTTTTACCACCTTTTAAGTCTGGACGTCCCATGAGAGTAGGACGCCTGGACCCTTTGCGCAGCAGTCTGAGATCCTTTGATCTGATGAGCACCACATCGAACCCAGGAAAAGGTAGGTTTTCATAGAAAGTTTGACGACCTACCCATTCGGCGAGAAGGCTCTCCGTATAAAGTGACTGGCTGGTTCGGTACTGCATAGAGGAGTAGTCTTCCCAATACCCCCAGACCGGCTGCGTTGTGTTTACCTTCAGAACCTCGTTCCAAGTTGCCCGGATATCCCCGTTGCGGCCGAGAACGACCCGAGACAAAGCGTCCCACAGCACATTGTTCCCAACAATACCGGGGATCACCAGCAAAGTGTCAAAGCCTTGCAAGACTTTTAATTCATATCGTTGATTCCAATTCACCGCGAGGAGCTCGTAAACTGAAGCGGCTGATGGAAAGGAATACCGTTCTCCTGATTCGCTCGTCACATGCATTTCATTTGCGCTGACAATTCCGCTCGAGCGGTAAATCTCCAGCTGCTCTGCCATCCGTTCCGATATACCAGTCTCGATAAGGCGCGCCGACCGGTTGGTATTCTCAAACCATGCCATGTCCGTATCTCCTAAAGGTGCGGCGAACCTCGTAAGGAAGCAAGATTGCTTCTTCGAACTGCGAAAATTATAGCATAAAAGACCTATTTTGACAACCATTATTCGGTGGATATTTTGCATCATCAGAATCTTCCGAAAACATAAAAAAACTGGATTTCTCCAGCCTTCTAGCTCTAATTGTCAGAAGTTAGATGGATTTCGAGGCGAAGTTGAGCACCGAGTGAGACGTACATAGCCGTACGTTGAACGAGTCGCGCAAACTTCAACAACGAAAGCCGCTAACTTATGGCGATTATTCTGAATCGATGCCCATGGAGCGAGCCGTGCCCCGCACCATCTGCTTCGCCGCTTCAATATCTCGGGCGTTTAAATCCGGCATCTTAGTTTCGGCAATTTGCGTCACTTGGTCGGCACTTAACTTTCCAACCTTTTGTTTCTTCACTGACGAGCCACCTTTTTCTAGTTTCAACGCTTTTTTAATTAATTCCGGTACGGGAGGAGTCTTGGTGACAAAATCCCAAGAACGATCTTCATACACCGTAATGACGGCAGGGATAATGGTATCGCCTTTATCGGCAGTACGCTCATTGAAGGCTTTAATAAATTCCATAATGTTAACCCCAGCTCCACCGAGGACTGGACCGAGGGCTTGACCTGGAACCGCTTTACCGGCAGGGGCTTGGATTTTAATAATTTGTTTCACTTTTTTTGCCATATAATTCCTTAAACTTTACTAACCTGTAAAAAATCTAACGTAACGGGCGTTTCACGACCGAACATGGAAACGAGAACTTTTATCCGGCCTTTGTCTGAGTCGACTTCAGTAATTTTACCTTCAAAACCCTTTAGCGGGCCGTCTTTAATTCGCACCAAATCTTCAACTGAGAGTTCTATCTTATATTTTGGCTCTTCCACACCCATACGTTTCTTAATCCGATCGACTTCTTGAGGAGACATTGGCGTCGGTTGAATTCCCATACCGATAAATCCCGTCACACTTGGAGTGTTTCGCACGACATACCATGATTCATCGGTCACAATCATTTCGACCATGACATAGCCCGGAAAAATCTTTTTCTCGACAGTTCGGCGTTTGCCGTTTTTGATTTCTATCTCTTTTTCTTTTGGCACAATAACATTAAAAATTTGGTCTTGCATTTTAAATGACTCGATCCGCTGTTGCAGATTTTCCGCCACCTGATCTTCATAGCCGGTATTAGTGTGAACGGCGTACCAACCACGTAATCCGCTCTGTTTAGTCAGTTTTTCAGACGACGAAACAGACACCGGTTCATTTGATTCCGAGTCTTCATTCGATTCTTCCGAAGTATTCAGTTGTAAAAAACGTTTATGGTCGTCCATATGCTCCCTAGTGGATAAGAAACCGATTGGTTAATTGTTGTAAACCGTAATCAAAAGCGGTAAGTATCGCTACTCCAATGACAATGGTCACCGTGACGAGTATTGTGTATCTCACAATTGCTTCTCGAGTTGGCCAGGTTACCGTTTTAAATTCTCGATACGATCCTTGAAAATACTGTACAACGGCACTGAATACACTGGCAAGACCTCGAGTCATTAGGAGTCTTTCGAGGCTTCGTCAGCGGCTTTCGCGGTTCGCTTTTTCGCTGGAGCGGCTTCCTTGAGTTGTATAAAAGATACCGGCTGACGATGCCCTTTTACTCGGTGGTAACGGGTTTTATTGCGAAATTTACGAGCAATAACTTTATCGTCGAGCTTGTGTGAAACTACCTCGATAGTAACTGGATCGCTGGTCAATAAGTTCGTTAAAGACAAGGTTCCTTGTTCGGGAACGGCCAGTCGGTCAATCTTAATTTTTTGGTTCGGGACGATACAATACTGTTTGCCACCGATTTCAATCACAGTTACCATAATTTACCTCGTACTTTCATACGCTCTTATGGATTAAATGATACCAAATTCTCCTTATAACGTCAATTACATCTACGAAGAATACAATTAATTGAAGCTAATTTTCTTATGCCGTAGCACAATGCTTTGTAATATGCCTAACGCAATCATATTAATAAAGAGAGACGTCCCGCCATATGAGACAAACGGCAGTGGAATTCCCGTAACTGGCAAGAGTCGAATATTCATACCGATGTTAACTAGGACTTGGATTGAGAGCATGGCAGTAATGCCAATAGCCAAAAATCGGCCAAAGCTGTCTTTGGCAATCTCAGCGACATGCAATGCCCGCCAGAGTAAAAATACAAACAGCGCGATGAGGAGTGTCGAACCCACATACCCGGTTGCTTCGGCGTAACCGGCAAAAATAAAGTCCGTATGAGCAACCGGTAAAAAGTTGAGTTGACTTTGACTTCCCTGTCCGAATCCTCTCCCAGTAATCCCCCCACTTCCGACCGCAATTTGAGCCTGTCGAACATTATAACCGGTTTTATTCGGATCGCGTTCAGGATGTAAAAAAACTTCAATTCTTTTCTTTTGATACGGTTTCAAGTGTTCCCAGGCAATCGGAGTCGCGATAATCCCCAGAATTAATAATACGACCCAAATCCACCATGGGAAACGAGCCATAATCAACAGTAGGAAACCGCAAAATGTGACAACGATTGAAGTTCCTAAATCCGGCTGTTCCATGATAAGCACGACTGGAATAATTAATAGTAAGAATGAGGCAATCAGCTGCCACCATGGTAGTTTTCCGGCTCGTTCAGCCAGAAGAGCACTAAAGCTGATAATAATCACGAGCTTAAAAATCTCTGATGACTGTAATCGAAATATCCCAAGGTTAAGCCATCGACACGAGTTAAACTCGCAAATAACAAACGGAACTTTATGTGATAATTGGGGCAAAAGCGGAATCAGTAACAGTAGTCCTGCGATAAATAATGGAACACCCAGTCCCTTGAATTGTCGATAATCAATAAAGCTAAACAGAAGTAATAAACCAAAACCTACTACGGTATATATCCCCTGACTCAATGTCAGCTTATTGCCCACGTTGACATAGGTGATGGTATAAATCGTAGCGAGACTAATAATTGTCAGGATCAGCGGCAAAATGATAAATGACCAATCCAGCGTCTTGAGACGATTCATTCACTCCTTAGGCTTGGTACAGTTTGATCGTAATGCTACCCGAGTCTGTCGAATATTCCGATTCAGCTAAGACGGTATTGGTTATATCGCTTTTTGATAGAGCTGTATAGGCTAATTGTGATGTAAGCAATTCAGCAACATGATCTTCAAGTGGTTCCACACGAACAACAGCAGTATCGCCGGGCTGTAATTCGGCCTGCTTTCGAAGATCCTGAATGACACGACGTAAATTATTTGCCAGCCCCTTATTTTTTAATTCAGGCGTAATAGATGTATCAAGACCAATTTTCCCCGCTTGATCCGCAGTTGTACCTTGTGAAAGTGCATCAACGAAAACAACTTTTTCGATCTGTAATTCCTGTTCAATAATGGCCGTCGCTTCAGACGAAAGGTGTGTTGCTTCATGCTTCGTTATTTCAAGCTTTGATAATGGTTGACGTATGGCTATGCCGGACCGAGTACGTAATTCTCGGCCGATCGAAACAATCTCTCGAACGACGGCCATTTCATGAAGAACGTCTTTGTTTTGCCAAGAATCATCCTGAGCTAAGAGGCAGAGGTGGACTGACTGAGGGTCTTGATTTTTGCGGGCAACTTGAAAGATATGCTCAGTGACGAATGGAAAGAAAGGTGCATAAATCTGGCTTATCTGGAGCAAAATTTCCCGAAGGGTTGTTGTAAAAGCTGGATCCTTTCGGCCCCGAGACAGACGAACGTACCAGGTCGATAGATCTTCTACTAACGGCCCAAATGTTCGACAGGCTCGAACTAGGTCATTTGGACTACGTATGTCATCACCTTCCATCGCGGCCGTCACTTGAGCACAAGCTTCATGCACTCTTGCTTTTATCCAATTATCAACTGGCTTGAAGTGAAGATGCGTAGACTGGTCTTCTACTGTTTCTTTCAGACTTAATTGGTAGTACTGTAAAACATTTAAAAGCGGGACTAACCACCGTCGTTTGACGTCCTGAACCGCCATATCAGAGAAACGATAGTCCTCACCCAATGTCGTGCTGGTAAATAAGAAAAGACGCATTGGATCAACACCTTGATCATTGAATAATATTTCCGGTTCAACATAGTTACGTAGACTTTTAGAAAGCTTTTTACCATCGGGGGCTTGAAGTAATCCACTGACGACAACACTATTAAATGCTCGATGATCAAATAAGCTGACACCTAAAACATGGAGCGTGTAAAACCAGCCTCTCGTTTGATCCATGGCTTCGGCAATAAAATCAGCTGGATAGCCAACCTTTTGGTCTGGATTAAATTTATCCTGATTTTCGAAGGGATAGTGATGCTGGGCATATGGCATTGAGCCACTTTCAAACCAGCAGTCGAACACAAATGGCACTCGGTGCATTTCACCTTGGCATTTTTCGCAGGTAAAGGTGATTTTGTCGATATAAGGCCGATGAAAGTCATGAACGTCTGGTTCACCATCGTTATCAGCATCCAGTTCTTGAGCTGAGGCGATGATTTTGAATTCGTCACATTTCTGACATTCCCAGACTGGAAGCGGTGCTCCCCAAAAGCGATCCCTCGAGATCGCCCAATCACGTGCGCCTTCAAGCCACCTGCCGAAACGCCCGTCACGCAAGTGTTCTGGGAGCCATTTTATCTGTTCATTTTCTTTGACAATTCTATCTTTCAAATCAGTAACTTTTACAAACCATGATGTCGCTGGATAATAGAGAAGCGGTGTACCACAGCGCCAGCAAAATGGATAAGTGTGCTTAATTGGCTGCTCTTTCACGAGTAATCCTCGATGTTGTAAGTCAGCTAAGACTTCTTTGTCAGCCTTCTTAATGAACTGTCCCTCGCCAGGTAAACCGAGGCCTGTCTTCACCGTACCGTCCGGTGCAATGGCTTGAACCATCGGCAAGTTTTCCTGTTTTCCAATGAGTGAATCAATTTCTCCATAAGCTGGCGCGATGCTGGCTACCCCGGTCCCGTCAACTGTCGTCACATGTTCTCCGGCCACTACTCGATCGCTATTTTCACTTGATTCTATTGAATAGGGCGGCTCATAACGTAAGCCAATAAGTTCGCTACCCGAAAATGTTGATTCAACCGGATCATCAGGAAAAACATCCTTATACCGATCTTCAGCTAAAACATAGCGTTTATCATCTTGATTAACGATCACATATTGAGCTTTTGGACTGACAGACATTCCAGTTACGGCTGGGATAGTCCAGGGTGTGGTTGTCCAGAATACTAGGTGAGTATCTTTAAATTTCCCTTCGCTTGTGACTCTTAGAGATACATAAACGCTAGCATCCGAAACATTGTCTCGATATCCCTGATTGAGTTCAAAATTCGATAATACAGTCCCACACCGAGGGCAATAAGGGCTCACTCGATAGTCTTTATAGATTAAGCCTTTCTTATATAACTCAGAAAACGCCCACCAGACTGATTCGATATAGTCATTATCCATCGTCACGTAGGGATGCGTTACATCAACCCACCGTCCCATCCGTTGCATCGTTGTTTCCCATTCCCTGGTATAACGTAGAACAATTGCTCTCGCGCCTTCAACAAATTTTTCAATACCATAATCGATAATTTCCTTTTTACCTGAAATGCCTAACTCTTTCTCTAATTCATATTCGACTGGCAACCCATGCGTGTCCCAACCAATTTTCCGGGGTACATTATAGCCTTGCATCGTTCGATAGCGTAAAACCGCATCTTTAATCGCCATTTGTAAAATATGGCCGTAATGTGGTAATCCAGTTGCAAATGGCGGTCCATCATAAAATACGAACTGCTTGCCGTCTTTCCTTGCTTCAACAACTTTGGCGAAAATATCTTCTTGTTGCCAAAGATTTAATACGTCTTCTTCTATTTTAGGTATAGGTGAAATTTTTTGATCCATTATATTGAGTCCCCTACTGCATCGAGGGCTTTATTAACCAAGGCATCGGCTTCACTATTTTTTTCTCGAGGCACGTGGTGGAAGGTGACATGCCCACCTAGAGATTGTTTTAAATCGTGAATTTTTTTTAACCATGGTTTGAGGGCTTCATTCTTCATTTTATAAATACCGTTCACTTGTCTTACGACCAGTTCGGAATCTAAATAGCACGTAACTGATTCAGAATTACCAAGCTCTTTAATTTTAGTCAGCGCGACTACTATGGCCTGATACTCAGCTTGATTGTTGGTTGCAATACCGATATATTCGCCACCCTCTGCTACAACGTCCTTCTTTGGATCGTAAATAATATAACCGATTGCCGCCGGACCCGGGTTGCCGCGAGATCCGCCATCAGTGTATATCGTATAGTGAAGAGTACTCATTATACCAGTAAGTATACGTATAAGGCTCTGTTTTTTCAACGGTTGATTGAAATGTCTAAACCTGAATGTCAAATGCTAAATTAATGACGAATCTTCGAATGATTTAATATTCATATTTCGGTTTCAATTAATATTTTCGCAATTTTCACATGCAATCCCGAAGTCAAAAATTCCTAATGCACGGCCGTTTTGGCGACTCACAAGGACACGAACTTTGCGGCGGACTCCTGCGCTGACGCCGATCGAATCGATCACATCAACACCCAAATCACTGCTTTCGTTTGGTTGATTGGCAATCGAATAACGAACATAGCACTCGCTAATTTCACGCTCATCGCTCAATCCACCACGTTCATCCGTAACTAAGAATTGGATATCTAACTTCGTTGCACCTGGAGGAACAACGAGATCGATTTGCGATTCGGGTGAGTTGGTATTAAACGTATTTAAGCCGATTCCTTCCTGGAAAATTGGTTGATCAGGAATTCTGTCATTGTTATCATCTACAAAATAATAAAGTAGCCGGAATTTAGGACGCGAATTTGGATCAGCGTTTAATCGGCAATATGAATTGAAAACCGGTTTCCACTTGAGACTAATTGTCGAGTTATCGCGGACATCCAGCTGCCGCTGCTCATCTCGATCAAGAGTTGGCAGAATCTCTGACTCAGGAATAAGACTAACAATATTATTCGGCGGGTTACTTGGATAATTATCGTTTAAGTCATAGACATTACCAACATTATGCTTTCGATGCCACACCACTAATTGATAATAGGTATCGGGAGATCCAAAGACTTTTTCATCAACAGGAGTCTGATTCACGGGAACACCCAATTGTCGATCGATCCCAGGACATTTATCACGTTGACCTAATCCGACGGCATAACAGTTGTTCGGGTCTGTACTGCCAAGGGTATAGGTACCATACGGACGAGTTGCGGGATCCCCGCCAGAGTCTTTATACTCTTTCGACAGCTCAAAGAATTGATTATTGGCTTGCGCGTTTTTTATTATATAGAGGGCGTGTTCGACACCGGCCCAGGCGGCATTTTCGGCGCTAATTGACGACTCTAAGGCTTGGCTTTGACGGAAGTCGTCGGGAACAAGCTGAGCCACTCCAAACGTCAACGTCGTCATCGCGGCGATGCCTAATACTGTTAAGACAATCGCGGAACCGCCTAATTTTTTGTTGTTCATCTTACTCACGTAATTCTCCATAACTGAAGGTTGGGGTGATCGTTGATCGTAAGGTTAATGTTGGAACGGTCGTTTTGGTCGGATGATCGGCCGTTAATTCTATTGTAGCAAAGGGAGAATTAATCAAGGCAGGGGTATTATCTTTCGTCAATGGAGCAGCAAATCGAACAGAGAGAGATTTAATCCGACTATTTGATGCCGTTAGCTTACGGGTAGTCGCGCTGGCATTATCCCAATGTAAACTGGTACTTGAGTTACACACGGTAAGATTTACGGGCCACTGATAGCCTAATCCCCCACCAGTATTCGGGTCAGGATTGGCATGATAGGTTGTTTCTAAAATCGTTTGATTGACGGCACCATTTTCATCGGCATCATTGTTGCCAAGTTCATATTCGCGTTTTACGTATTCATAGGTGTTACCAATATTCGGTTTAAATACCTTCTCAGTCGATACGGTTACAATTTTTTGTCCAGCGGACAGAGGAATCGGGACATCGGTTTGTGTCGTATTTCCCGTTAATGGTAATCCATTCTGGAGTAAATAGAACCCTCTCGCATAGACGCACCCACCAATTGAGGGGTCCCATAATGCTTCAGACGTACCAGCAGACCGAAGTGAGCGCGAAAGTGTTTCATACGAAAAATTCGCCGCCTGGGTGACGTTCTGATTATCGTTTCGGAATTCAGCCGTTTTGCGCAGGCTCGTGATAACCGAAAGCAGCACTCCCAATACCGAGGTCAAAATAACCGTACTCGCCATTAATTCGACCAAGGTATATCCGTTAGTACGACGTGTCTGGATCATAGTGAAGGCCGCCAATTAGTTAAAATTGTAGTCTGATCAATACACCACTCGGTACTATCGCCCTGACAGGCTAATGGAGTCCCCCCACTTGATATATCGCGGAAAACATTTTTACCATAGCCCAGCCAAGCAATCTGTGAGCGAATCAGAAAGGCGTTGTGGTCTTGCGATTCGTCAGCAGCGGTTTCCGGTAAATCAATTCCTTCGACGACTAAACGACGACAGAAAACTTCTTGCCCGGCAGCTGGACTCGGGGCAGAGGGTGAGACAGTTATTTTACCCAACGTTAAATCACGAACAACATAGTCAGTGCATGCCTGGGAAGAAGAAAACTGCATATCCGTTACTCGAAAACCAAAGTTTGGATCGGTAACTATATGTTTTGGCTGTGGTAACGGCAATGAAGCTGTATACAAACCTGATGACCATTCTGGGCAGCCGCTGCCTGATGTTGAGCAATTGTAGCTAACGAAATTACTGTCGCGGGTTTGACGGACTGATTCGATGCCCTCTCGGGCAAGTTCACTCGCAATAATACGGTCTTGGCCTAACACCGTTAGACGAACCGACATTGAGGCGACTGAAAAAAGTGCGCCAGCGGTAGTTGTTACTAACGCAGCTGAAACAATAACTTCGATTAAACTAAATCCGCCTGTCTGACGTGAGGTCATAATCAGCAGCCTCCAACCAGATGGGTTGATATCAATACACCTTGTGTATCATGGGAGAATTTAATGCTTCGGCACAACTTCTCGCTCCCAACTTTTATATAGGTCTGCTGAATGACTAATTGGGCAGCGGCTGAAAAATTATTGGCCGGCAGTGGGTTGTTATAGCCTGTGTTCGGAACGGAAAGGTCGCCATACTGGTCACCTGCTGATTGAAGCGGCATAGGCAGGAGCCACGGCAGACTCGTTGAAGGACTGCTTAGTGACTGAGTTTGTGGTTGATTAATCACGACATTATTGGGCAAAATATAAAAATCTTTGGGATATTTGATGACATTGATTGCTCCACCTGGTCCGCATGGTGTTAATGGATCAAATGCATTAAGAACGAGACGAATTTGACCTGTCGAATCGATTGCACCACTACCATTATTTCTTACCACAACAAATTTATAGACAGCTAAATAATCGTTTGGGGCATTCACCACACAGCCTCCAGCTTGCATACCTTTTTTCTGAAAGGCCAAACCATAACCAAGGATTTGATATTTTGACTCATCCAAAGTCGGTGGAGCTAGGGATAACTGTTGCATTCGATAGAGAAGCGACTGAATCCCCTGTTGAGCCAGACTCATTGATTCCCGGGCCTGTAATCCTCGAAACGATGGGATTGCCGCAACCATAAGAATCGCCATGATGGCGATAGTGGCCATTAATTCAATTAGCGTCATTCCCCTCCAGGTTTTTGACATCATTTACCGTTCTATGGTGTATATTCCATTAACTGATTCTACGTCTTTCGCATTCTCCATTTGGGCGGTCACCCGATAACGTTTCGCTGGATCGTTTTGGAAACATTGATAGGTATAACGATAGGTAGCATTATTTTTTGGATCAACGGGGATAGATAAGGCCTTGCCTTGTGTCGATGTTATGTAGGAACTAAGACCGGGAATCCATGGTGCCGATTGAGTACTGTCTCGAAGGGAACAACTTGCTAACGTACCGTCCGGAACCGTTCGTTGATCGGCATAAAATGATTCGATCGCTTGAGAAAGAGTATTAACGTCAGCTTTGCGTTGGGAGTCACGACCGCGAATTTGAGCCGCATGGATTGGCCCAAGACTAATCATCGCCAAAATACCCATTATTGCCACGACTGCCAAAATTTCGAGTAAGCTAAACCCTCTTAAGTGTTTTGTTGTGTTCATGTGATGCCCCATAATCGTATTATAGCGTGAAACATCGGTTCAGCCCAAACCTTAGCCGCCACCGCCCCAAGGATAAGGAAGGGACCAAACGCGATCCGGTGATCTTTGCCAACCCGATGCGTAAGAAGAAGAGCAATTCCAATCGCGGCTCCACTATAAAAAGCCAGCATCAGACCAACAATTACTGATGGATAACCAATCCATAAGCCAAGAATGGCGACTAGTGCCACATCTCCATATCCCATCCAACGGCCTTGGGTTGGGAAGGCCAATACGCCCAAAAATCCCGCCCCAACCAGGGCGCCCCAAAGATACGTTTGCCAAGACTCTGCTGGTGTTGCCAACCAATGAAATGCTGGATCGTTAATGACGAGCGAGGGGACTTTTCCTACCATTATTTCTGCAGCTACGGCTAAAATAACTACTCCGAGTGCTAAATAAAGTACTGGGACAGGAAAAGACTGATGCAACCAATCATAAAAACACAATATCAGAAGGGCCGAAACTGCTAATAAATTAATTGCAATTAACAGATAATTTACGGGCGAGGATTGAGTGAGTCGAATACCGACAAAGCTCAAGCCAGTTATGAGTTCAAATAACGGATAGACAATTGGAATACGCTTATCACATTTAATGCATTTCCCCCGTACTAAAAGATAACCTAAAACCGGGAGTAATTCCCACCACGAAAGTGTTTTACGGCAATGATTGCATTTCGAACGTCCAATAATAAACGATTCTTCAGCATCATACCGCTCGACAATGACCGTTAAAAACGATCCTACTGCTAACCCAAAAATGAAAAAAAACCCAAGTTCTCCTAGCACTATTCCTCCCTTTTAATCGACCACCACGGTTAAACCGTAGTTCGTCGGCATCTTCTTATTCAAGTTTTCATACACCCAGCACCCTGATTCATGATGTAACTACCTAAGTTCGCGCCAACATGGGTGCTGGGTGATACTCAACATTCTTGAAATAAGCAGAGGGAGAACTTACACCCTCTGCTTATTACATTTACTCTAGTAACAGATCACGTATCTTAGTCGTTGGTTAAGCGGGTACACGATACTACAGCAGCCCCGGCAGCACCTTTGATCGTCCCATTACCTTTAAGGGCTACGGTGGTACCTAATGCAACGGCATCAGTACAATTTGTGAAAGGCGGGTTAGCCAAAACACCCGAGTTAGTATTCTTGTATTCAAGAATCGCCCGGATAGCATAGTTGCTGTTGGTTGCATCAGTCTGATACATGTAGCGGAAGACTTGACCTGAAGGCGAGGCAACACCGTCTCGAGGATCTTTAGGCAAAGTGCCGATATAACCTCCGGCGGTTAGAGCGGCGAGCGTATCAGCTGCGACAGGGGCGGCGGCGGCTGGATATGAACCGTTGTCTTGAGCATAAAGCTCCAAGGCGGTTTTCATATTGCTCAAATCACTGTTGCGACGGGCATCACGTCCACGTTTGGTCGCATTCGCGATCCCGACAGCGGCCAGCGTGGCTAAAATAGCGATGATTGTAATAACTGCGAGCAATTCAAGCAGTGTGAAGCCGCGCAATCGTTTAGTTTGGGTCATATAAAAACCTCCTTTTTTCTCTTTTTTGTTTGCTTGATTATTTTAATTGTACATTACAGCTAAGGCTTGTCAAATAAGGACCACTCTCCTCACTCAAACCTTAAACTGCAAGCGGAATCTTTTGGCTGCAAGCCACTCAACATTCGTCGATATAGCACCACTATGTCTCCGCATGTTTCGTATCTTTCGCTGAAAACTTTCTCGCTTTCGTTCTAAGGCAGAGTAAGGAGAGTGGTCCAGGCTTCTAAAATGAGTTAGCTAGACTGTAAATTGGGACGATTACTGAGATAACAACAAAACCAACACCGACCGCGACAATGAGAAGCACTATCGGTTCAATTAAGGTCGTAACGCCCTTTACGGCAGTGTCAGTCTCATTACCATAGAACGTCGCCATATTATCTAAAACCGTATCAAGCTTTCCTGTTTGTTCCCCTACTGCGATCATTTGCGTGAGAGATCCAGGAAAAATGCTATAACGAGCCATAGCTGCAGAAAGCGGTACACCTCGTTCAACCTCAGTCTTTACATTAATGAGGGCTTTTCTCCAAACAGAATTCCCCATCGATTCGCTGACAATTCGTAATGCTTCAGTAAATGGCACACCAGATTTAATGAGCATAGCTAACACCCGGGTGAATCGAGCTAAATAACTATTAATAATTAGGGTTTTTACAACCGGAGTACGTGAGGAAACAGTATATAATGTTTCCCTTCCGTCTTCGGTTGCTAAATACGATCTGACACCAACGACTGCCCCGACAATAACAACCGGGATAAGATACCAAAATTTCAGTAGGAAGCTACTCACCGCTACTAGAATTTGCGTTGTGATGGGAAGTTTAATATTACTTTCCAAAAAGATCGAGGTCAGTCTTGGGATAATAACCACGGTCAATAGAATTCCTACGACAAACATCACGACAACGACGAAAGCTGGGTAAAGCAAAGCATTCCGGACTTTATTACCAAATTCCAAATTAGAGTCAACATGTTGTGCCATCTCTTCTACTACGACATGAAGCTGTCCTGAAGCTTCACCTGTCTTAATCATTGACAGAGTGACCTGGTCAAAGATGTCCGGGTAGCGAGCGGCCGCCACGGAGAATGGATGGCCATTTTCAATATCTTTGGTCATAACTCGAAGCGCCGTACGCAATTTTTCACTCGTGGTCTGCTGCGAAATCAAGTTTAACGCGTTGGCCAAAGCAATGCCACTGGAAATCATGATGGCTAACTGGCGGATAAAGAATGCTCTATCCTTGGGAGAAACTTTATCGAATAGTTTAATACCCTTAATCTGCATAATCCATTACCTTTTATTGATACAACTGCATCTTCAGTCCCTTCGGGTCGAGGGACCAAGCCAATGCTTCCTCTGCCGCTACGGTGCCAGATTTAACAAGGTCGGCTAACTGTTTGTCGAGACTAATCATACCCTCGGAAGCACTTGTTTGGATGACGCTTGGAATCTGATGAACTTTGCCCTCTCGAATTAATGTTCGAACCGCGTTATTGGCGACAATAACCTCCGAAGCTAATACACGGCCACCGTTGATTTTCGGGAGTAACCGTTGAGAAACAATGCCGAGCAAGGCGTTGGCAAATTGAGTTCGAATTTGCGACTGTTTGTAAGCCGGAAACACATCGATAATACGATCAGCGGTTTGGGATGACGAATTGGTATGGAGTGTCGACAGAACCAAATGTCCTGTTTCCGCCAGGGTTAGCGCGGCTTCGATTGTCTCTAAATCACGCATTTCCCCGACAAGAATAACGTTCGGATCTTCGCGAAGAGCTGAGCGTAAACCATCAGCAAACGAGAGTGTATCTCCTCCGACCTCACGTTGGGAAATAATTGATTTTTTCTGAGTAAATAAATATTCAATTGGATCTTCTAAAGTAATTATATGTTCGCTACGATTACTGTTGATATAATCCACCATTGCCGCAAGCGTGGTCGACTTTCCGTGACCAGTCGGTCCAGTAATTAAAACAAATCCCTGTGAATGGGTCGTAAAATTCTTAACTACGTCCGGCATCCCGAGCGATTCAAATGTTGGAATTTCAGACGGGACGATGCGAAGGGATAGTGCGGGATTATTCTTTTCAAAATAGGCATTGCCTCGCAAGCGGACTTGCCCAATACCGAATGAAAAATCGACATCCTTTTTCTCAAGGTAAATCGCATACCGATCGCCAAGAAGGCTTTGAATAATGGCCGCAATCATTTCACCAGTAATAACCTCCTGGGAAATAGCCATTAAGCGCCCATCACGACGAATTACCGCAGGCGCGCCATGGATTAAATGCAAATCGCTGGCCTTTTGGGCTGTGGCGGTTGCAATATACTGATCGAGTTGTGGATTTGACTCAGTTGCGATAACCCCTCCTGTAAACTGCTCTCATTCGTTCACGTTTCAGACGTAACGCGCCACACTTCATCAACAGTCGTGATGCCTTTGAGCGCTTTCAGAATCCCATCCTGTTTTAATGATATCATACCCTCCTGGCGGGCAGCTTGATCAATCACACTAGCCGGCTGTTTACTGATTGCCAGTGATTCTATTGTCTCACTCATTGTTAAAACTTCATAGATACCGATACGCCCTGAATATCCGTCGGTGCACTTGCCGCACCCAACAGCTTGGTAAAATGTAAAATTGTCTTGATTGCTAACGGGAAAACCGCGCAATTGAGTCAACTCCGCTCGAATTTGATCAATAACCCCCTGTGATAATTGAACTTGCTGACGGCATGCGACACACAGTTTTCTAACAAGTCGCTGTGCGAGAATTCCTCGAAGTGCTGAGGTTAAAAGAAATGGTTCGACACCGATGTTTATTAACCGAGGCAGTGCGCCTGCGGCGTCATTGGTGTGCAAAGTAGTTAAAACTAAATGTCCGGTTAACGCCGCATGCGTAACTAATGAAGCAGTTTCTAAATCACGGACCTCACCTACCATAATAATATTTGGGTCTTGACGTAAAACGGCCCGAAGCCCTTCAGCAAAGGTGTACCCGACTACAGGCTTAACTTGGCTTTGGTTTGCGCCGGCAATTTCATATTCTACCGGATCTTCGAGAGTTACTACGTTGGTATTAGGGTGAGCGATGCGATTCAAAATAGCGTAGAGGGTAGTTGATTTTCCACTTCCCGTTGGGCCAGTCGCGAGAATAACGCCATAGGGATGATTGATCGCTTTAACCAATGCATCGAAGCTACTGCCGGTGATACCTAATTGTTCAAGAGTAATTATACCGGAATCTTTATCCAGCAGCCGCATAACAACTTTTTCACCATGGACGGTTGGCAAGGTTGAAACACGAACATCTATCGCATGAGCATGAAAATCAAATTCAAATCGGCCATCTTGAGGTACTCGGGTTTCATCAATCTTCATTTGCGATAATATTTTAATCCGGGATATCACAGCATTCCGAAAATAACGAGGAATGGTCGCGATGAGGACTAGATTTCCATCGACACGATACCGAACCCTGAGGCTGTCAATTAAGGGTTCTATGTGCACATCAGAGGCTTTACGAACCATTGCATAGCTCATGATTCCTGTAACGATGGTTGGAATAACCGCCGATTGAACAATAGCTTGTAATTCCTCAGATGACCCAACGTCTTTTTGGGTTGAAAGAGCAGCGGTGACGTTTGAGCCTTCATCTTCGCCGGTGGTGGTTTTATCTTGAGCCACTCCAAGATATCGGGCCAGCTGGGCATCGATTTCTTCGGCAGTTGCTTCATAAAGTTGAACTTGAACGCTATTGTGCTCAACAAGAAATTCGACCAACTTTTGGATTGCTTCCTCAGTTGGGTCTACCGCCGCCAAAGACAAAACATTTTGTTTGGTTTTGCGATCGGTTGTTTGACGAAACACAACCGCATGATATTGACTGGCCGTATTTTGTGGTAAGAGAAGTAATGTTTGGATCGGAATCGTTTCGTTGCTTAAACTAATCCGACCACGTAAAGTCGGCTTCGTCCGCTGATTGGGAGGAGTGGTCACGCCTGCCAACGGCTTGGCCATTATATCCCTTCAAATGGATTCGGTCGATCGAGACTACCGGCATCGGCCCCGACAGGGCGTTGGCCAAACGTTTTCAATTTTTCTATTTTTTGAAAGCTCGTGTCATCTAGAATTCCGGTATTTACCGGTTTCTTTTCATCAGGCGGCGTGAGAGTGTCTACCCGTGCTTGAACATCAGCACTCGAAGCCGATGTTTGAGTGAGACTATATCCGAGTAAAATAACTGTAATTGCGATAACAACGATAGCAATAATTGTATTCGTTTTCATCTATTGCCCTCCTGTAGTATCAGTAGTACTTGGTGTGGCGGCGACTTTAGGGGTGGCCGGAATATAGGGGAAGGAAACATTCAAACTATAGGCCAGCGAATTCCCTTCCTGTTTTTTGGTAAGTGAAAGAGCAGTGACCGAGAGGGGCCGATCATTATCAGCAACCGCCTGCATAAAGCGCTCGATTGAAGTCAAATCAGCCTCACCAGACATCGCCACTGAAACAGTCTGTTTTTTTGTATCACTGAGGGGTGCGATTGATTCGACTGAAACGGAATTATCACGAGCCATGGCTTCAAGAGTGACGAGAACTTCTGGGATCTCCGGCTCTTGCGGTAGCGTTGAAAGATACTTGTTGATTTTATCAGTATTGCCAGCAAACGTTTTAGTTAGTGACTGCAAGCCATCGTGGCGTTGTTGTTTCGCGGTAGCAATTTTCAACCGTACATCACGTTCGAGAGTTGTATCTCTTACATCGGCGATTTTAGGACGGACCATCACGAATCCAAGAATCACGGCAATTACTATAAAAAATATTCCGAGTAAGCTTTTATTCATTGCGTTGCTCCGGTAGCAATTTTGGGCGATATTTTGAATGTTATGCTAAACGTGTAAGTGTTTTTCGCCGCGTTTCGGTTGACGGATAACGGGACAACATTGGTGAAGGCACTATTGCTTTGCAGCGCTTTCGCTAAATTCGCCACACCTGAAACGGAGCGGGATTCACCAGCAATTCGATACGTTCGGTCATCTTGGACCGTGATACTGGTAAATTGGACTTCTTTTGGCACCAAAGATTTTACAAGATTCCAGCTTGGCAAGAACAGAAAGCGATTTGTTAGAAGGTTATCAATATGATCTGAAACACCAACCAAACCATTATACTGTTTAAGTGTGGCAGCAAGGTCTTGATTACTTTTCAATTCAGTTTCAATTTGAGTCGTTTTTTTCTGGGCTTGATTAAGCTGAGCCGATCGAGTCGCCCCAAGAACGAGTAACAAACCATAGGTTAGTAACACTAAACCTAATACCACCAGACCTAACGTAAATAATGGGTCCTTGGCAACCGGGGTGATGGATGGTGGATTGGGAGCTGGATTATCGATGGGGCCCTCCTTCAGACGACTTAACTATGAATCTATCATTTCATAGGGACAAAATTGTTGTCAACTTTGTCCCGAACAATCGCAAGGCTACTATGGAACTTCCGAACCTGTCGGTAGCGTAAACTCGTCGAATAGCGGTGGAATATTTTTAACTACCGGGATTGATCGTTCAAAGAAAATATCGTTTTTCATTTGGTTCAATGGCGGAAATCGCATATAGCGACTGACCAGTTGCATTTCTCGAACAATTACACCCCCGGTATTATTCCCTCCCATCTCCACCACTCCACTAGTGAAGATAGCCATATTCTTAACCTCTGCATCTCCCTGTAGATTAACCTGTCCTTCGGATCCATTGCCACTGTTGCGGAACGATATATAACCGATGGTATCTGTCGGATTGACAGGTTCAAGCGAGCCGTATATGTTAACAAGTCCACCATTATATGAGTTGATCGTTTTTCCACCGTTTAAATCAATATTGACGATAGAACCAGTGCCGTAAAATTGGGCATTACGAATAGTGAAATTACATTTATCAAGCACCCAAACTTTTTTGGTCCCAGCCTGTCGATTAATATTCTCAAACGGTGAATTACTACCTGAATCAAGATAAATTTGCGACACGTCCTGAGTGGGACACTTCGATTTTGGTACAAGGATAGCCGTTTGAGTTCGAACGTTACGATCAGTTCGGGAACGCATAAGGTCTTCAATTCGCTGCCATGCTAATTTACCTGTGGTAGGTAAATTATAATTGGAAATGCCCTGAGAGGTCGTTAATCCTGAAATTACGAGCGTGTTGGCACCAATTTGAAAATCTCTACCCGCTGTGACAGATTTATTGCCAATCCACGAATCAGCATGAAAGACAACTTTTGGGTAAATCCGATTAATATTCCCCGCCGGCAATTTTTCACAGCGGGTCGCGCTCGAACCATCAGTATATGTTGCGTGGGCAAAACTGCCATCATTACAGTCTGTCGCCGGATTGCCCGAAACATTATCGATAGCTGTATTACCCTCAGGCGCATTACTATTAATCACTACGGGAAAACGTATCCAGTAAGTCCCGGGTGGAATGGTGCTAATGCTAAGGTCTACCTGATTTGAATTTAAGTTAGTTACATTAACTCCTGCCGGAATATTGGTCGAGAATGGTGGACTACTTATAAAGGTAAATTGAGGCGCCAAACGTTCAAAAATCGTAACGTTGGAAATTCCACTCCCACCCAGGACATCAAAATAAATCGAAACGTCCGAATCGGTATCAGATCCCCGCAGTTCGCCGGGCAGGGCGGATTTGGCGATATTCTTCATCTCAGATTGCGTTCCTCCTCCACCAACGCACGAAAGATTGAGCAACAGGCAAAAAACTCCAATTGAACCGGCTGGCGGAACTTGTGCATGAGCAATTGGTAAAGACAATCCCAAAATCGATAGATTGAGAACAAAAAGGATGAGGACCACTTTTATTTTTCTAAACATTATATCCTCTATTGACTGAGCGGCAGCGGCACCTTACCGGCTGTAAAATGATATTCGTGACTTCCGGCTTGTTTTGCCGCCATCATGGCTGACATTCGCAAAATTTGAATGCTATCAGTGAGTGGTGCAGCTATTGGGGCCGGGTAGTTGTGGCGACTAAGAACGGCAGCAAATGCTACAATACCAACCACAAATATGCTCAACGATAATCGAATAGACGCAGTGTACTCTGCAGTGGCGTTCATTGATTTAATCTACCAATTCTCTAGAGATACCCAACAACTTGCCATTCGAGTGGTAAGAAAGTTTTTGATTCTTTTAATGCATCTTTACTGTTACGCAAGATACCGTATTGTCCGACTTGATCCCACTGAGCCTGTCCTGATCCAGATGATGCGGCAAATGCGGGGTCGCGTTGAATGGTCCGTGTTGGCCCGTTAAAACATTGGGGATCATCAAATGGGTTGTAGAAAAATCTCCCACAGCCTGCACCCGCGTTATATGTTGTTGTTCCCGTGAATACATCATAAGACCCGGAGTTTGTTGCCGCTTCGCGCAGACCTATTTGAGGTTCATTGGACCAATCGTTCGATGTCACAATTCGTCCACGGGTATCTCCCCCGGTAAATCCTTGTTGCTGGGTATAACCATCATCACGCCAGACTTGAGAAATAACTACTTTCGACAATTTCCATTGTTCTTGAAAACAGACATCGCCACTAGTACCTTTCGTACGGCCTAATACACGCCATTGCGATGCCCCAACTGGAATTGTTTGAAATTCCAACCATCTCTCCGCATGCCAATTTGTCGTGTAGGTTTCGGGTCCTCCGGGAAAGCTTGGATAAGTCGTGACACCATTACTCGCGCAGCCGATGGCTTGTGCCTTAGGGGTTGATGAATTCAACTCCAACGAAGCGCTCGTTAATATGAGTAAAACACCAATGCAGCCCAAGGTATGAAAAAACTTTGGTGTCAATTTGATTTTTGACATGACGACTTCCCTCCAACACATTTTTATTCTCTTTTCATACTACGTGTCAGCGTTATTTACTGTCAAGCGAGATCTCGCCTGCCTATTTAGAAGTCAATTTTATGGACGACTTTACGCCGGTGGATCTTGCTTCGCCCTTTCTGAATCCAAACATATAAGATGGGAATTACGACGAGTGAGAAGAAACCAGACAATCCAATTCCGGCAATAATTACGACGGATAAACCGCGCCAGAAGTCAGATTCAATCGCCAGAGGAAGTAATCCTCCCAGTGCAACAAGTTTTGTGAGCAGAATGGGTCGGAACCGTACTCCCGTGGCTTGAACAATTGCCTCCCGAGGAGTAAGTCCTTTTTGTTCGACGAGTTGATTAGCATAGTCGATGAGAAAGATGGCCACATTTTCCACAATTCCCACTAAGATCGTCACTCCGAGTAATTCCAAGAACCCGAGATTGCTTTTAGTCAGCCAAAGCGCTGGAAAAACACCGATGAAGGAGAGAGGAATCGTAAATAGCATAATTCCTGGGAGACTAAACGACCGGAATTGAACGACAAGGACAATATAGGTCAACAGCACCGCTACGGCTAATGCTATACCCAATTCTTTAAACGATTGGGCAATATCATCGGCATCGCCTTGGTTGGCTCGACGATCGAGTCCGAGTTCTTTTAATTTTGCGTCAGTTAAATAGTCGTCGAGCTTTTTCTGAACGGTTAGCGTGTTCTTTTGGTCATCGACGCGGGCTTGAACATTGACAAACCTCGCTCCATCGCTCCGCTGAATGGCATCCGGCACCATGGCCGATTCCACGCTCGCGATATCGCCAACTTTAATCGTTGTTCCGGCTCGACTTACCAATGGAAGATCTTTTATGGCGGAAACTGAAGCTGGTTTCGTGCCATTAACGAGGTAGATATCAACTGACTTATTATCCGAGGTATCTTCATACTTTGTGACTTTTGATTCATCCATCAGAGACTTTAACTGAATACCAACTTCGGCACTCGACAAGCCAGCTTTTTGGACTTTATCTCGGTTCAATACAATCTTTAATTCTGGTTCATCACGTCCGGTAAAGCCGTTGTCTACCCGTGTGATATGCTCAAGAGATCCCAGGTACGAACCAACATCTTCGGCCGCTTTTTTAAGGACAGTCCGATCATTAGCGAATAACTGCGTCTGAATTTGATAGCTTGATTCTGGCGGACCGACACCAAGTTCCGATACAAGCATGTCTGAGGTTCCGGGAATATCCTTCAGTGATTGTTTTAAGCGAGCAACGATCGCTTTACTTTTTTCTGTTTCCGCGGCTCGCTCTTTCTTATCTTTCAGGTCGATGAAGAGCGTAATGGTATCTCGGTTCTGATCGAAATAAGAAAACTGCTTTATAGATCGTTCTTTACTTAAGGTATCTTCAATTTTTTTCGCCACCTCGTCACGTTGGTCAAAGGTCATACCTTTATTAAAGCTGGCCACAATTTCAATATTTTGATTGTCTTCAGGGCTCGAAAATTGAACAATTTGGACCTTGCCCATCGCCACTAAACTCATTGAGGCGGCAACCATCACACCGGCAATAATAAGAATCAGGACCTCGCGCCACCAACTTCTTAATATCCATGCATTGAACCGCATGACCACCCGAGACGCCCCTGGTAGATTATCTGCTTCATCCCCCGATGTCTCGGTATGCCGCCCTTTAAACCAGTGTTCAGTCAGGAACGGTAAGAGCGCCATCGGCACAAAATACGATGCAATTAACGCTGGAATAACCGTAATTGGAATATATTTGATAATCTGTCCAAAAATACCGGAGACAACTCCGAATGGAACAAATACAATCAGGGAGGTTAAGACAGCGATAAACAGCGAAGTCCCATATCGCTTCGCTGATTCAATGACTGATTCTCGCGGTCCGTAATTAATATCTCTAAACCGCTGGATGGCTTCGACCATGACGATGGCTGGATCAACAATTAGGCCCAACACCAAAATAAATGAGAACAGAACAATGGTGTTTAATTGTACTCCCATAGCTTGAAGGGCAATGAAGGTTATTCCGATCGAAAGCGGAATAGCTAATGCCGCGATTAATGCGGATTGAAAATTAACAAATAGCAAAATGGCGATAAAGAGCAATTGTAATCCGCCTAAGAGATAGAGATTACTTCTCGACCCGATGGCCGCGCTAATTATTTTATTCACCTGTTCTTGGGTTGATTTACCTTCATCTGATAGTGCGACAACTTCAAGATTGCCATCAATGACGCCAGCATTCTTTTTATCGGTAATAGTTTTGCTTATCGCATCGCGCGTTTTTATAATATCGGCGGTATCGGTCAGGTTAACAGAAATCGAGGTTCCTTCTGCGACGATCAATTTGCTATTCTTGGTGTAACCAAATCGTTCGATAGCATCATCACTCGACGTTTCCTGCTTTACCTCGGCTATATCTTTAAGGTAGATTGGTTGACCCGTGGTAGAGACTCCGACAATAATGTTTTTTATGTCGTCAAGCGAAGCAAAGCTCCCAGTTGAAACGATAGCTTGTTCTTTATCCGCAATATCGAGACTGGTTATCGGTATATCTGCATTTGCCGCTTGGAGGACTTGACTTAATGTCGCCAGATTAACCCCTTTGCTAGTTAAATCATCAAGTCGATAGGAAACAACAATACGGTCCTGAATTTCATGGGTCAGTTTGGCTGACTTTACACCCTTAATTGTCCCTAATTCTTTGGCCAATGTTTCAGCTTGATTGCGGATTTCTTCTTTCGATAACCCGTTGGTAACACCAAAAATAAAGGCTGGCCCGCTGGTAGAAAAAGTGGTGACTTTTGGTTGCTCAGCATCTTTTGGCAAAGTCGCACGAGCGGTTTGGACTTTGCTTTGAATATCTTGAACTGATTGATCAATATCGGCCGATTCTTGCAACGTAACAACCACGTTCGAAAAACTATTTTGAGACGTCGAAGATATTTGCTTGACACCTTTGCCGTCTTTAAGGGCGGCTTCCATGTCTACCGTCACTTGAGACTCAACTTCATCGGCAGCTGCCCCAGGATAGAGCGTTTGAACAAGTACTATTTTTGGAGTAATTTGTGGAAAGCCTTCACGTCGAAGGTTCATTAAACTGGCACCACCACCAATTATGATGCTCAATATCAGAAGTAAGACTAACCGAGAGTTCTCAACAAAAAACTTTACTAACCGTGTATTCATATCCAATTTCGGCTGCTCCATTCAAAAAATCCCTCCTACTTTTTCCACACGAAAAAAGCTCCTTTAACTAACTATTTAACATACTAACATGCTCGACCGGTCTGACCAACACAGTTAATCATCCAATACGATTCAGCTCTATTTACACATTATGTATAAGATTTTCCAATTACTGTTCTACAAAAATGACTGCGTTTGGAATGCTTCGACCCGGACCAGCTTTGTATGATCCTTTATAAATAAGAGCGCTCGATCCTCCCCCATCAATATTCATGGCATCGTCAACTCCGATCGATTTCATGATTTCCGCCAGATCAATTACGGTGGCACTTCGAGCAACGACAGCATACAGGGTTGTCCCTTTAAGTCCGAGCGCGCCACGGTTCGATTTAACCGTCCGTTGTTTATCATCGAGTGAGTTAACATCTAAGACATTGGCGCCATTATGAATCAGTCCGGGCTTTGAATTAATTCCCGCGTAGACTGCGTATCCACCGCGTTGACTCCAGGCGGTGAAGTATTTGGGCGAACCGCTTGAAGTAAAGGCTAAGAATGGATCGTTCTCGCCCAGATTATTACAGCAATTAATCATCTTGCCGAGTCG
>JBGPML010000005.1:0-30887 GCA_041486955.1 Patescibacteria group bacterium | reverse complement strand
GACAAAATGAGCCGACCCTCAGCATCAGTATGGGCAACTTCAATTGTTTTGCCAGATTTTGTTTCAATAATATCATCCGGCCGCATGGCACTCCCAGAGATCATATTTTCGGTGGTGACAATGACACCATGGACCTCATAGGGTACCGCCATATCAGCTGATTCAAGATAAGCTAAGGCCTGGAATATACCCAAGACAGCCGCCGCGCCAGCCATATCAGTCTTCATCGTCCGCATAGCCGCCCAAGGTTTAATCCCCAGTCCACCGGAATCAAATGTCACTCCCTTACCGACAAAAGCGATTGTTTTGTTCGAGGTAGTTTCTTCAGGTTTATAATGTAAGTGAATGATAAAAGGGGGCTCAGCCGAACCAGCAGCAACAGCTAATAAAGCCGAATAACCTTGTTTCTCAAGATCGTCTTTATCAAGGAGTTCTAATGAAATACTATTTGAGAATTCTGAAATAGTTTGCGCACTTCCAGCTAAATCCTTTGGCTTAATCTTAGTTGGCGGTTCATTAATTATGTCGCGAATACTGATAATAGCTTGAGCGATAGCCTGACCACGGGTTACACCCGATCGCAATGCATTCAATTTGGGTTTAGCAGGTTCAAATAGAGTAATACTTTGGGGCAACTCTTTTTCATCATCTCGCTGTTTCGTTTTGTATTTATTGAAACGATATGCGCCTAAGATTGCGCCTTCAGCTATAGCCTGACCCCACACTTCAGGTGATATTTCTTCACTCGCTTCAGGTATCATGAATGCAATGGTTGATGCCTTATTTTCACGAGCGATTTTCATTGCTTGAGCGATTGCTTTTCTGATAGTAACTGGTGTGAGCTCATTGAATGCGCCAAATCCAACCAGAGCGATCGTCAACTCTTTCGACTTGGTCATATATGAAATTACATTACTTTTCAGAAGTTTACTGAGTTTGTTCTTCCGTAATCGTGAGCTTATCAATCCCCCAACTTTTGAATCAAGTTCAGCTACCTCTTTATTGAGTTTCGCTTTCCCATTAAACACGGGTACCACTACCATATCAGTATCCGCCGCTGCAATCGTTCCTTGCTTGATCACCAATTCCATCGCTGACTCCCTGATTCTTGAATAATAAAAACACTTCCGAGAACGTAAACTATACTATATCTCGATCTGATAATGCGTTATTTTAGACAAAAAAGCAAGCTAGGTTACTTCGCTAAATGTTTTAAGACTTCGACGTTTGGTTTATCAGGCCCTCCCCCTTCAATGCCTGGCACTTCGAGAATGAAAGGTACGTTTTTAAGTTCGGCAATATGAAGTAGATCTCGAAACGGTTTTTTACCAATTTTTCCGTGACCAATATTTTCATGTCGGTCAACCCGGGAGTTAAGAGCTGTTTTTGAGTCATTGCAATGTATGGCTTTGAGGAATTTGAGTCCAATCACATTATCAAATTCTTTAATAATAGTTTCGGCACCTTTTTCGACTAAATCATAGCCTGAAGCGTAAGTATGAGCCGTATCCAGGCAGACACCTATTCGATTTTTGGCCTTTACTCCATCGATTAAGGCGGCCACTTCTTCAAAAGTGTCTCCCACTGAATTACCTTGTCCGGCATTTGTTTCGATAATCAAAGTTGATTTCGGATTACTCTTTTCAAGAATCCGGTTAAGCCGTTCGATGACACTCGCCTTAACATCCTCAAATGACCGTTCTTTTGAACTGCCAACGTGAAAAATTACTCCGTCGCCTTTCATTGACGCGTTAAGATTCAGCCCTGTAATAAGCGACTCCTCAGATTTCTTTACTAAATCTAAATTGTCAGAAGCTAAGTTGATTAAGTAAATGCTATGAAAAAATATTGCCTGTATCCCCTCTTTCCGGCACGCATCACCAAAAGCTTGACCATCTTCTAAGGTGGCTTTTGGTGCGTTCCAGTTCCCAGGAGCGGAAGCGAAGATTTGAATAGCAGCAACATCAAGATCTTTGGCTCGAGGAATTGCGTTCATGACTCCTCCAGCCGCACTGACATGAGCTCCGATAATCATCATCTATCCTTTCTGTACATTGGTATGCAGTTCATGAGCAAGATATCGCTCAGCTTCTAAGGCAGCCGCACAACCAGCTCCAGCCGCAGTAATAGCCTGACGATAATGATGATCATGAAGATCGCCCGCGACAAATATTCCGGAAACCGAGCCTCTATAGCGGTCGTCGATTAAGACATAACCTTTGTCGTCAGTGGCTATTTGCCCCTTGAAAAAGTGAGAATTCGGTATATGACCAATCGCAACGAACACACCAGAAACTGGCAGGTTTTTCGTTTCGTTTGTTTGATTGTTTAGAAGGTGAATACCGGTCACAAAGTCGTCACCGAGAATTTCTTTAACTTCTGTTTCCAAGATTAATTCAATTTTAGGATGGTTTTTTGCTCGCTCTTGCATAATTTTACTTGCTCGTAATTCATTGCGACGATGAATTATATACACTTTTGTTGCAAAGCGAGTTAAAAATAATGCCTCTTCCATCGCACTATCTCCTCCACCAATAACAGCGACTTCTTTACCTCGAAAAAAGAATCCATCACACGTGGCACAGCTCGATACCCCATGGCCACGAAGATGAGTCTCACTTTCCAGTCCAAGCCACTTAGAGTCGGCGCCGGTCGCCAGAATCACAGCATCAGCCGTTAAACTCGAACGCTCCGTCGTCAAACGAAATGGGCGAGATTCAATATCGATTTGCGTCACATTTTCGGAAATTAGTTGGGTCCCAAAACGCACAGCCTGCTGCTTTAATCGTTCTATTAGATCGGGTCCTAATATCCCTTCAGGAAAACCAGGGAAGTTTTCGACTTCTGTTGTCGTCATTAATTGTCCACCAAACTTAGTTCCCGCAATAATAATAGGATCGAGGAGAGCTCGACCAGCATAAATTCCAGCCGTTAAGCCGGCAGGACCTGATCCTATAATAGCCACTTTCGTATGCGGAGTTGTGCTAGGCATACGGAATTATATAAACTTCTCTCTTGCCCAGATAATAATAGCGCCGGATAAGGGAATCATGATGCCGAAGTATAATAACATCCCACCGATTGGACGAAGGATTGGTAGGCTCATCACTAATGATGTTGTAATAGTCCCAACGGCCAAGGCTAACCACCAATTTTTACGATCGTTACGAACGCGCGATAAAATAAAATCACCAAGGGCAATTTGAGCAATTATGAACGATTCGTACAAAACTATCCCGTACAATAGCAAGATAATAAGAGCAATTGGCCAAGCGACGATCGAGGCAAAGAGTAACATTGAGAGTATCGGGGTAATTATCATGACAGCAACGCCATACAGAAAACTTTTACCCCAATTGGCACGAATCTGCTCGACAACTTCCTTAATCTTTTTAGGCATCAGGAGTATTAATGCCGCGCCACTGACAAATGTAGTCAGGAAACCAAACAACCAGGACTGAAAGATGCGTGACTTTCTGTTCGTTTCTTGCGGTTCTCGAATCGTTACACCCGTAATATTTATTTTGTCTAAACCGATTGCATCTTTATTCGATTTATATTTCAAATCTTGAGCGATTGATCCTCCGGTGAATGTAAGTTGGTTAACTTGTGCCTTCAAATCACCGTTAATAGCTGCATTACTCGTCATTTCGTCGCCAGCAAAGTAGACGCTCCCGTCAATTTTTCCACCCAGATTGGCTTTTGAACCGGCAATACGCAAGTTTCCCTTAATATGAGCTGAGGGATCAATCGTAATTGTTGAACCGGCAATATATATATCGTGTTCAACCGTACCTTTAATCGTTATTGTATTGCCAGCGGCAAAGATATTATATCCAGCTCCGTCATTTATACTGACAGTATCACCTGCAGCAAAGATTGATCGCGCAATTCGGGATCTAATGTCGACGATGCGTCCCGACGCAAACAATTCACCTTCAACTGGAGAATCGATAGAGACGGTTTGACTACCAACAAATAGATCATCGAGGATAGGCTTATCTAAGCTATAACTCGATTGGTTACTTTCAAATACGGCCGCCTTGGCTAAATCAACCGAAAAAAATAATACCAGAAGGATAGAAATGAATAGAACAATGTTTTTCATGTCTGCATTGTATCAAAGTGTAATTTTGTAAACAATCATATTCAGCTCATTATTCTAAATCTTTTGTTTCGGGAGCAGGTAACTCGGGAGTTTCAAGCTGAGCTGGAAGTTTGAGTTGATGTATTTTTTCAGTTGTACGGATAATTTGGGTATACCGTGTTTCTTCAATTTGTCGATATTTTGTTTGTGCAAGGGCTAAAGCACGACCAACTTCAGAAAATTCGCCCTTAAATCGTTCGAATTGCGTCAAGACACTTTGTAAGTATTGAAGAATTTCTTTTAAATTCTGTTCATAATGAAAATTCACGTAGGATTCTAGAATGGTACGAACTACAGCGAAAAATGAATGAGGAGATACCATGATAACGCATTGGCTGAATCCTTCATCAATAATATGGGGGAATTGACGATTAATAATTTCGAACACACTCTCTGACGGGACAAATAAGATAACATAATCAACGCTATTTTTTTCCGGAACAATATATTTAGCCGCTTCTTTCATTCTTTCCTTTAGGTCTCGCCCGAATTGTTGCATAAAACGTTGCTGTTCAGTTTTATCTTCTGTCTGCATGGCGGACTGAAGTGATTGGAGTGGAAATTTGACATCGATATGAAGTTGAAGCTGATTAGGCAAAAAGACAGTAAAATCTGGCCGTAATGCTGATGCTTCGATTATTTGCTGTTTTACAAAATGCTTGCCGTCAATCATGCCGGCGGCTTCAAGAATTCTTTGAGCTTGTAATTCTCCCCAACTGCCACGTAGCTGATTGTTGGCTAGAATTTTTTTCAACTGTTCCGTTGAGCTACGTAGTTCCAGCGTGAGTGATTTATAATCTGTTAAGGCCTGCGAAATTTCGCCATACTTTTTGTTCCGATCCTCTTCCATAGAACGGATTTCTCGCTGCCTGGAATCAATTTCTAATTTGAGAGACTGTGTCAGCTCACGAAAACTTTCAGATTGGTTTTTCAAATCTTTGGCAATAGTTTCACTCAAGTCACGCTTTTCCGACTGCATCTGGCTTCGAGTAACCTCGACAACTTGCTGTAGCATTGCTCCGAGGGTTTTTTGGGCAAGTGATTCAAACTGTTTTTCAGGCGATACACTAAACTTTTTCTGCCATATCATAAACAGGATACATAGAACTGCTCCGATGCCTAAACCAATAAGTAAGCCAGTAATCATAGAGCTATCATGCCTGATACACGTTTTTTTCTCAATGGATTTGGTTTCGGGAAGCTTTCCAAAGGTGCTATATCGTTAGAGATGCCGTTCACCTACCACGACAAGACGATTCCATGTAGTTAATACCGGCCAGCAGGTAACAAGTACAACCCGTTGAATGTGATCGTCATTTGAAGCTAACCCTTTAAATCCTTGTTCATCGGTCGGTTTTAAAGTTTTTTTCTCAACCACTGAATATGTGAATTGCTTATCACCAAACGATACCGTAAAGGTGTCGCCTGTTTTTGCTTGTCCAAGACTAGCAAAAACGGTTGCGAACGGATTAAAGGCATCATAATCGCTCGAATGACCAATAACGTATATTAAACGTGCATCATCATAACTCTCGCCATTATAAGATACATTTAACCCTTGTTTTAATGTTGCGCGGATTTTATTCCAATCACTATAGCTTAGTGGGTTTGTATTATCAGTCAGAATAAATGGAGCCGAAATGCCTAAATTAGGATAATTGAATTTATGCGCACTATCGGATGCCTTAACTGCTAGTGTGTTACTCGTGCTAGTTTGTGCAGAACTATGAGCGTGTGATCGATTGAAGTAATCCGCTATACTATTGTAGGTTGGTTTCAGTAAGGAGATGATGAGTGGGGTTTGCCATAGCAATAAACAGACACCCATTGTAACCAATACTACTGAGGGAAATTTTCGCAACAATCCAGCACGCATCGAAGAATCAATTATCTTCTCTTTTGTTTAGCGGTGACAATTTCAGATGCCACCCAAAGGAGAATGAAACCAAAGGCAATTATCATTATATATACTAATTGTTTGCTAATAGTTTTAGCGCGGGCAGCTCCAGCAGAAGTATAGGCCTTAACAAAGACTCCATCACCTTCTGAATTAGTACTGGCCACTACATTGGTTTGAGATGAACTATCGGTCGAACCTGTAAGACTACCCAGATTACTCCCGTTCGATCTCGTTAATGCACTTTTTGCTTTTGATAAGAATCCAGTTCCACTATCTCCACCTGTGCTATTTGAGGAAGCCGTTACCGTTTTATTACCTTTACTATTCCCACCGGCTGGAACGGAACTGTAGCTTTGCCCTTTATTTGATTCAGGAGAGGTTGAGGATTCAGAAGAGGTGCTTGCGGTCGTTGCTTGAGCGTCTTTCTTCGGCTTACCATTCCAGTTGCCAAAGAGATTAAAGATATTCAGTGATACCTTTCCGAGTGAGTCGCTCACTATATTCGCCATGTTTACCATATTGGAAACAATATTTATGCTGCCAGTTTTGATAGGACCGTTGACATTGGTATTGTTGGTAACGGTATTTTTTCCAGTATTTGCGTTGACTTGAACTTTATTTTTGATATCAGCCGTATTTTTATTCGTGATATCAACAGTTGATTTGTCAGTGCTATCGTTGGTATTGGTCGAATCGGGACCGGTATTGTCGTTGATTTGATTAACAATAACCGTGGCAGTTGGATCAAGTCCAACGAGTGATTCCATCCAGTTATCAGCCAGTTTACCTATAACATTAAAGACATAAACCAATGGGCTACCAACGTTGGCAATATTTGTTGCCGTAGCATTAACGTTAATATCACCTGTTTCTGGAACACCTGAACCAGTATTGCCGCTGACGTTATTTTTACCCGTATTCGCGTGGACATCAAGCTGATTGTCGATTTTAGCTTTATTATCGAGTGTTATATTGGTCTTGGAATCATTATTCGTAGTATTTTTATTGGTTGAATCCGGACCCGTATTGCTGTTGCCTAAGATAAGGTTGCCATTAAGATCTCCAAACATAGTATATACATTGAGATCGAGTATACCTGGCATAATAATGTTGGCCAGATTATATTGATTAATTGCTAAATCTATGTTTCCAGTTTGTAATCCATTGGCGTTAGTATTGTTGGCGATTAAATTATTTCCCGTATCTGCATCAACAACGATAAGATTATTAGCTCTTGCATCATTCATATTCAGAACGTTCAAATTATTGGCGTTATTTGCGGAATTTTGATTGTTTGAATTAGGTCCTGTGGAACTATTCAAGGCGGTGCGATTACCGGACGGAGTTAAGGATACATCGCCATTACCACCTACAACGGCGGAACCGACACTACTGCCAGCACCAAAGCTTGAATTAAGGACATTAAGAACATCTACTGTTCCGGTAATATTACCAGTCGTTGTTGTTCCCGCATTGGTATTACCGCTGACGGTATTTTGTCCGGTCGTCGCGCCGACATTTATATCGTTATTAACGTTGGCGTTATTCTTATTTGAAACATCAGTCGAAGAATTTGAGTTTGAATTATTTTGATTATTCGAATCAGTACCGGTATTAGAATTAGATTGATCGCTAGTTTGAGTGGTTGGGCTTGGACTGTATCGAGTCTGGGCTTCTGGTCCAGTTTCTCCCTGTGGTCCGGTTGGATTTTGCGGTCCGGCTTGTATTTGTGGCCCGGTTGGGCTCTGTGGCCCGGTCGGGCCTTGTGGCCCCACCGCCATCGCCGGTAAAGAAGAAAAAGTAATGACGCCAAGAGAAAGAAGAATTGCTGCCCCTTTACGTATCCCTTTCCAAAGATGAGTCATTATGTTCCTTTCTGAGTTTTTGTTTCGATGTTGCTGGAATCTATCCGCGAGAGCGGATAGATCTTCACCAACACCTAAATAGCTATGTTACTAGTTGCTGTTGGCGGTATTCTGAACCTGGATATTAATCGCGGCGTCCCCTGTACCGTTATTACCGGCATTTGTGTTATGAGACGTAGTATTCTTACCCGTGTTAGCATCAACATTGAATTTGTTGGTAATGTCCGCTTCATTTCTGACATTAACATCAACACTATTCTTCACTTTGACGGTGTTCTTATTCTCTGAGTTTGGACCGGTATCGCTGTTGTTAGCCGATGCATTTACATCGCCTCCACCGCCCAGACCACCAATGTTGGCACCTGAACCATTGTTGGCGTTGTTTACGGCGTCAATTCCGACACTAATATTTCCGGTGGTTCCACCATCGGCATTCGTATTGCCATAGGTGTTGTTTTTACCCGTGTTAGCATTGATGTCAGCCTTGTTAGAGATGTCAGCGTCGTTTCGAACTTTAACTTTAACTGTATTTTTCACGTCAAGCTTATTATCGTTCGAAGACCATGGGCCGGTATCGCTGTTAGAGAAATCGGCATTAACATCAGGCGTTGCGCCAGCAAGGTCTATATAACCTGGGTCATTGTTGGCATTATTTTCGAATGCAACTTGAGCGTCAATACTACCGGTGTCGCCACCTTCTGCATTTGTATTTTTCGAAACTTTATTTTTACCCGTGTTAATATCTGCATCTACAAGATTTTTTAGATTTGCTTCGTTCTTCCAGTCAAAATCGACTTTGCTACTGGCATCAAATTTATTGTGGTTTTCAGAACTTGGGCCAGTATCTTCGTTCGTTCCATTAAATGATGAAGCGAAAGCAGAACCAGCACTCATGGCAAATAGAGCTGCTGAAGTCGCGGCTACTAATCGCATCATGTTGCGTACTTTTACGATCTGTGTCATTCCAATCCTTCCTTTCTATGTATGTATGCCTATCATTTCTCAAGAGAGATGCATACTTCGCCTCTCTGAGTATCGACCCGAAAGTTATTAACGTTAGTCCGAAGCTAAGGCTGATTTTTTAGTCCAGACAGTGCCGACTAAAAGAATCATCATCAGACCAACGACATACGGTAAGCTATCACCACCTGCAGGAACAAATCCGCCACCGCCTTTTCCACCGATCGGCATGAGCGTAATTGGGGACTTGCTTGCGTCAGTTGGTTTCGGTGTGGTAGTAGAATTGGTCGGTGGGATGTTAGGATTTCCTCCGCCCATTCCAGGTTTTGGATTGTTAATGTGATTGTTGGTGTCATTCTTAACGTCTATATTAACGAATATATTACCAGTATGAAAACCTCCGGCATTAGTATTGTTGCTGACGTTGTCCTTCCCTGTATTAGCATGCACTATTAAAGTATTCAACACGTTAGATGTATTTTTTTCAGTATATTTAATACTATTCGATTGACTGACACTATTATTATTTCTGCTGTCTGGACCGGTATTCGAATTTGTACTTGAAATATGTGTGGTATCGTTGCTCAGACCAGCTAATTGAGGACCTCCGTTATTGGCCGAATTAGTCGTATTAACAGTAAAGCCTATATTTCCGGTCGAAGTACCATTAAGATTGGTATTGTTTTTGGCAGTATTTTCCCCTGTATTTAATTTAAGGGTGTATTGATTATTGATATTGGTATCATTTTTAACCGAAACACTAGTTTTATTTGATTCCGAAACAGAGTTATCGTTGGAAGAATTGGGGCCAGTTTGATTATTCGTTGAGTCGACATCCGACGCAATTGCGACTGATAGACCGGCCATATTAAAAATTAACGCAACTCCTACTGTATAAGTAATAACCAGACGACTGAATATATTCGAAGCAGAACTGGAAGTCATCGTGTGTCCTTTCTTGAGTATTTCCTATTACCTTTATGTAGTGCTGTCAAGTATCTTGAAAACAGACAACGAATGCTATACTCAGTCTCACAAAAATTGATTCCTTACGATTACATCATTTTGTGTCATCGTATAGTCACTGTTGGCGTCCTAGCGAGAAGGCTCAGCCAACACCAGCAATCTATATTATTATTTTTTGAATTGCAAGCCCCCGTTTTTAGTGGAAGCATTTCCGTTGTGTGGGAATATATATTGCGACGCAATGACATATATATTACTTAACTGCGGTATACATGTTTACGTTTGAGAATGCAATGGTATAATAACCTCGAAAATCAGAGAAAGGAATTTTATGCGCAAAAGTCGGAATTGGCTACTCGTTCTGCTACTTATTATTGTCGTAACAGGTTTTGCAAGCTTTATTTATAACAAACGTAAAATAGGCGTTTCAAACGGTACACGACAGATTGTTTTTCTAACCAACGGCCAAATCTATTTTGGTAATCTGTTAACAAGTCAAGGTGATTTTGTAACGTTACGAGATGTTTACTACCCGCAAGCCGTCGATTCACTTCGTCCTGATCCATCTGGTTTAAAAAAGAAGATTACCTTACAACGACTTGACGAAGAAATTTATGCGCCTGACGGAAACTTAAATATTAATAAGAGTCAGATCCTATATTACGAAAATATGCGTAGCGACTCTAAAATAAATGATGCAATCAATAAGTTTATTCAAGATAACAAGAACAATCCATCACCAACCGCTTCACCGGTTAAACCATAAAAAAAGTTCATTATAAAATCTAAGCTGTAATTATTAGAATATACTGACAGTGTTTTTCACAAAAAATTGACAGTTAACAATCATGGACCCAGCTCAAAAGCGAGGATACCATACTGTTTAATTTTATCTTTATAACCAGGGAAACTGTCGTAGACTCGTAACGCATCTTCGAGTGAATGAGCATCGGGTAATATATGTGAAAGAGAAATAACTTTTAACATTTCATCGACACTATCAAAATGTTGAACGGATTGAACTCGATGCACAACACTATCCTTGCCAATCACAAATTTTATTGTATCGCCTCGCACTATTTTTCTGTTTTTTGAGGTCGCAGCTCGGGTTTCCACAGTTTTTCGGCCGGTAACGATATCATTATAAATAGAGCTATCTTTACTTCGTAAACGTAATATATGCTGCTTCATATATAAATCCTTTGGTGACGCACCATTCGGTGCATCACTGACTTCCATCCGGTTTGGCTCGCTTAAGTGGCGTAGCCATGCACCGAATGGTGCGTGGCTCCCGGACTTGGATTCGAACCAAGATTCACGGCTTCAAAGGCCGCTGTCCTGCCGTTAGACGATCCGGGAATAATCCATATTATTATACCTTTTCAACACAGTTTCTTCAATAAAATGTAACGGTGATTTGAAATTTGACTTTTAAACTAGTTCATACTAATCTTTTGTGAACAATGCATCTATGAGAAGGGGAAGATATGGAATATAGGATTGTCATTGAGTCGAAACTCGTTGCGGTGGATGAATCGACCGCTGTACTCGTCTTGAACGGAGATACAGGATTTGATTTATATCATGCTTGCCACCTATCCGAGACTGAATTTATCCATCCGATAACGCAAGAGATAATGGACTTAAACACGATCTTGAGGAGATATCCTAGACTCATTATTGATTTGCGTCGAGGGAAAATGATCACTGGGCATATGTTAGCACTATTGGTCCAGATGCAGCATAAGCGTGTTATCGCCGGATTACAGCCATTTGTTATGCTTATCTCACCTCAAGTTGAAAGAGTGCTAACTATAACAGACCTAACGAAAATATTTCCTATAGACTGGAGCTATCCCGTCGATCCGTACGACTGGGAAGGCACAATTTGGCAAGACCGAGCGCCTTGGCAAACTCGGCGTTTTCTCGCGGATTTCGTAGAAGTAAGACTGCCTCAAATCTAACCCGAATACCCTGCTGATAGTTTTGCAGGGTATTATAAATATTTTAGAAAAATAGGGCGGCCTCAAGGGCCGCCCTGCACGAAACGCTCCTCCCACCCGGGATGATACCTTAGAAAATTCTCCAATTGCTTTCTTACCATCTTATTCGCGTTCCATCGCCTATTGATAATTGTAGCCACAAGCGAGTTCTGTCCGCCTGTCCACGCGTCGCTTCCACTACTATCTATTTCTGCATGAACGAAGGGGAACGGATCATCGAGCCATCCGAGTCGTTGAATTTCTACTGCTTTGTTGTGTAAGCTACGAGTTCGGAGGTAAAACTCAGTATCCTCCGGGTTGGGAACTACAAATAAGGATCGTGTGTCTGGGATGTATTGCGTGAGATCGGCATAGGCGAGAGGGGGAATTGTCAAGGTATAGTAAGCATCTGTTTCCATTGCTTCGACTACCCGCTTGACGGGAAGACCAGCCATTCCACGACCTGTTACTCGTTCCTCGTACTGATCACCGACTTCATGGATATGGACCGTCTCAGTCTCGTAAGCAATCAGATACTCACCACCTTTGATTCCCTCCATGATCTTAGCCCGTGGATGGTAGACAAGATCTCTCCCTTCCTCTTCTGCACGCAACCGGCCAAACGCTGCCCGTGGTGGACGATCCTTATCTTCGCAGAGGAACTTGAAAGTCATTCCCCAGTGGAGTTGGGCAATTTCTTCAATGAAGTCCCGCAGAGTGGACTTACCTTCAGCCCGGGTTCGGCTAAAGACATTGATGAATTGCCATCTCGCCCGTTTGCGGTGTTCCGCCGTGACGAGTTTTGCCCATTCACTGAGAGGTAGCCGCCAGATCCGTGCGCATCGATGGAATTCTTGGATCACCATCGGTGCGTCAGTGACATTCGGCTCCCCCTCCTTCTCGGCACTTTCGTCTTCGCCGACTACCGTCTTCTGAAGTTTCATCGTATCCCTCATCGTGTAGAGCCCACTGATTTTTTCTTACCATAATCATCAGTATATGCAATATTCGTAATTCTGGTAGAGGTCATTTTCGTAGAAAATCTACATTTCGGATAAGAGGCTAAAATATAGTACTATGAGAAACAATTGGTAATATTTATGTCTATTATTTGTAGAGTATGTCGGAGTGACCGAATAAAGACTGTAATAAAAGAGAACTTACGCTATTATTATTGCGAAAATTGCCGCAAACTGTACGAGCGGGCTTTTGATACGCAAATGAACCGAGACATCATTATTCATACCCATGAGGGCGAGTACCATGTCTCAGCTGGTGGATTAATACATCGAAATGGAAAATATCTTTTACTAAAACGTCGGGTTTATCCGTTTGGCTATGATTTTCCCGGAGGACATATTGAATACGATGAACAGCCAATCCATGCCTTCGGGCGGGAGATTTTAGAAGAGACTGGATTAAAAGTAGTCGGCGCCAAGCTGCTTTTTTGTGATACTATCAAAGGTAGTAAATGTAGTTATGGTATCGATGTCCATATTCAGTATTTTTATTTCGCTAATTGTGATACTGGAGTTGCATTTACTAACCCGGAAAGCGAATCGTTGCATTGGCTTACTCTTAAAGAAATGAAATCGCTCGACCTTGTCCCCGGTGCGCAGTACATTTATAAAAAAGTTTTAACTTTACTGTCGTGAGCTTTTTTTGTGTGAAATGTTAAAGACGAGCTTTACGAGACATTCTTTTTTATTAAAAAATATACATATTGAATCAGAAGACTCGTAGTAACATTTATACTTAGCATTATGGATATTAATGATTTTACCCGCCCGAAAGAAGGGTTATTAGCTTCAGATTTTCATTTACTGGCCCATGCAATACCGCATGCCTTGATTACGATCAACAACAAAAGACAGGTTATTTTCGCTAACCAACAGGCCCAAAACATCTGTTTCAGTAAAGCGTCGAACTTAACCCCTTTCTTGCCATTAGAGGGGCTAATTGACCCCTCTAAACAAGAACTTGTTGGAATGGTTTATGATACATATAAATTCAAAAAGAACATATCTCGTCCTTTTGAATTCGGAACTAAAACGTATTTAGCTGAAAGCAGAATTGAGATTGAAAAAGGAAAGCTTCTTGGCTGTTCTCTTAGTTTAATTGATATTACTCAAAACCGACTCCGTGATAAACAGCATGAATTATTTTATCAGGTCAGTTCGGCTCTTTCCGCGGCAACACATCTCCATCAAGTCCTAAAAGTCGCATTGACTCAGATAATGCAATCGATGAACGTGACCGCGGCCAATATAATGCTTTACGAAAGAGAATCAGGAACTCTACAGGTAAAAATTGACTCAAAAACTAAAGATCATACTGCTGACGCCCGAGAATTCCGCCTTGGTGAAGGAGTAGCAGGTAAATGCGCGCAAGAATTGAAACCATACAGCGTTCATGACATTTCTACTTCATCACTTTTTGCTCAGAAAACCGACTTGGATTCTGGGGCCTTGTTAGCCGTACCACTTGCAAGTCGTGGACGGTTATTGGGAGTTATTAACGTTTCTGACACCGAACCTCGTTACTTCACAGAGAGTGAAGTACAATTCTTGACTATTATCGCCAATGACATTGCTATTGCCCTCGAGAACAGCATGCTTTACGAACGGCTGAACCATAAGGTCAAGCTGTTATCAAAACTGTTTTGGATTTCATCGTTTACGGGAGTGAAAACACTTGATACCCGCATTCAACGAATTGTCCGCCTCATCGCAGAATTGCTCGACGCGGATGATTGCTGTATTTTTATTCACTCCACCGTACGTAATAAACTTGTCCTTCGCTATCAAAAAGATTTATCATCTCCATTACCGTTACAAGTCAGTCTCGATTCGCCCAGCTTATCGAAAACCGTTTTGACGAAGCAAGAAACAATTATGTTAAACGAGCCAGTCAAAGTTCCAGAAGTTACCATATTTAAAAAATACACGAAAATCCGTAATATTATTTGTGGTCCGCTTCACGTTAATCAGAAACCGATTGGTGTGTTATACGTTATCAATAAACGCAACGGACAGTTTGATGAAGAAGACAAACATATGCTCACTATTACCTCTCATCGAATTGGAACAATTATCGAGAATGCCCAACTTCTCCGAAAAGTTGAAGCGGAAAAAGATTTACTTGATAATATCATTAAATATACCAACGAAGGTGTTGCGGTACTCGACGGACGTAAGCGAGTGGTGATTTGGAATGGTTACCTCGAGGAGCTTACCGGTCTTAATTCCAATGAAATTGTCGGATTGCCGAGTTATAAAATTTTATATAATCGGCTCGGCTTAAAAAAGCTGACTCGGACCCTCTACTCACAAGACAATTCCCAAAATAAATCCAATCTTGATAGCCCGATGATCGAAGAGGAAATGCGTGGCCTTGGCAAAGAAAGAGTTTGGCTTGGCTCGGTCTATTCTCATCTTTATGACGCCAACCATAACGTTGAATACACTATTATTGTTTTTCGAAATATCTCTAAAGAAAAAGAGTTTATTGAGGCGAAAAACGAATTTGTATCATTAACAACCCATGAATTACGAACCCCTCTTACTGCGATCAAAGGCTATCTTTCGATGATTCTGTCGGGCGATTCCGGAAAAATTTCCAACAAACAGGAGCAGTATTTCGGTAAAGCCTACCAAGCCACCGAACGGCTGGTAAATTTAGTTGAAGACCTGCTTGATGTTGTTAGAATTGACGAAGAACGAGTCATTATTAATCCAATCCCTTGTTGTATCAATAACATCATCACAGAGTCACTCGAAGGCTATAGTATGAAAGCGAAAACTAAAAATATTACTCTAGAATTTCATTCAGATAGCTCAATCCAAGTGATGGCAGATCCCGAAAAAGTGAAGCATGTCTTGTGTAATTTGGTCGATAATGCCATAAAATATACTAAAGAACGTGGTAAAGTAGTTGTTACGTTACAAACGAAAAAAAACGATCTTATTATCGGGGTGCGAGACACAGGTGTTGGAATACAAACGAAACACCTTAAGAACATATTCGATCGGTTTGTTCGTGTCCCTAATTCACTGAGTGTGAAAGCGGGGGGGACTGGTTTGGGATTATATATCGTTAGGAGTTTTGTTGAAAAACAGGGAGGAACAATCTGGGTCACAAGTCAGATTAATAAAGGAAGCACATTCTATTTTTCGTTACCTCTCAATCTATTACCAACAACTGAACACGTCAAAACAACATAAGAGGAGCGATTATGCCGCAACCATCAGATACAATCACTCGTCACCGCATTCTCGTCATCGAAGACGATCCTATGCTCGTTGAAATGTATAAAGACAAACTGAAAAAAGAGGGCTTTCGAGTCGCAACTGTTAGCGATGGCAAAAAAGCTGTCGCTCGCGTAAAACAAGGAGCAGATTTAATTTTATTAGACATTCTCATGCCGGGAATGAATGGCTTTGAGCTACTTAAAAAGATTAAATCTGAAGAACAAACAAAAACGATTCCGGTGATCGTTTTGACTAATATTGGTAGTGAGTTGAGTGATAATGACAAAAATCTGGCTCTATCATTAGGTGCAGCCGATTTTATGATTAAATCATTAAACACACCACAAGATGTTGTGAACCGAATTCGAACGATTTTAGGAATTCAACCAAACACAATGAAAAACTCAACCGAATAGCTTCTTGATGAGCAGAGCAATCTTTATTGTCATTGCCTGCTCAAATATGCGCGGGTCAACTCCCAAGATTGATGATATTTGATTAAGACGATATATAACGGTGTTTCGATGTATTCCCATTCGATCAGCGGTTTCCGTTAAATTAAGATTTTCCTCGAAAAAGCATTCTAACGTTTCGATTAAATCTTCATTATTTAATCTATGAAGCAGTTGGTCGGCAAATTGTATCTCTTTTTCTCGATTGCCTTCACCTAAAATAGAGAGGATTCCCAGGTCTCCAAAATAGTAACTTTTATTATCACCCCAAAGACGTGATCCAAATTCAAGAGCAAGATCCGCTTCACGATATGAATCAACAAGGCCAGAAATTCCCGAGTACGAATTGCCAAACCCAACAACAATATCAGTGATGCTTACATTTTTTAAAGGATCAAAGATTGCTTTATGCGATTTTTTTAACAATTTAATTACATTATCTTCACTATCACCTTCAATCGATTTAAAAATAACAAACTTATCATTGCCAGTGTAAGCGATTATATTATCGGTGTTTTTTGTAAAAAAGCTGTTTAATTCATTTTCGACTTTTCGTTTCCATTCTTTAATGACTTCTTCTCTTTCAAAAGTGGGTTGATCAAACGAAGCGAGACATTGATCCCAGAATTGTTTGAGATGAATGACGATTGCCAGCCGACGAGCTGAAATATTATACCCCAAAACCTTCGCTTCGGACTCATAAAACGGCAAATCAGCCTTGGAAGCGTTGTGCAACAATTTAGTTAGAAATTGGTCGGTTGAATCAAGAACGGGTCTATGGATTGCTACATATTGCTGCACTAATAACTCAGCAAAGCTTTTTATAAGTGGGACAAAGTTTTGAACATCATTGGAGCTATCGTTTAACACAAGCAGAGCGATTGTTTCGGATTGATGTTTTATCGGAATAATAAACCGATCTGCCCCATTTACCTTCACAACTTGAGGACTGTCTGCCGCAACCAGGACAGCTTTCGATAGATCTTCTTCACTTTCTTGATCTGGTATGACCTTGGTTCCTTGACTATCAACAATAATCACATCTCGGCTCAAAACGTTTTTTATATAACTGCGGATTTCGTTGGCTAAATTAAGAGATAATTGCATCGGCGCTTCTTACTCGTATCATGATTTGTAATTATGTACAAATAATTATAAAAGTTTACCTTTTTTTAGATTTAGAAGCGTTGTACAAAAAAAATAATGAATTGCTTGCTTATGTCATAAGAATTGACAAAGGCCGTGGAAGTTTTATACTAAGAACCAACTTAAATAGTGGAGGGTTGCGTGTGGAGAATGTGTTTTATCAGGCTAAAGTAAAAATATTGCAAGATTATTCTGACCGAACGATCACCAATCGAATTAGTACGATTAAATTGGCTACCGTCACATCGAAGGAAATGGCTCGGACTTTATCGGCAGATTCATATACCAGTGCGAAATCAGTTCCAGCATTTTACGATCCAAATAACCACACTGTTTTTCTGAACTCCAGAGCAATTTCGAAAGCGGATAGTACTACGAGTTTTATAATTTGTTACCACGAACTGATGCATGCTGCCTCGCATCATGTTAACTATCAGATACATGAAGCTAATATTTTTCAGTCAGGTATTAAAATAGAGACGTATCTGAGCAATAATTATTCCTGTACTAATCGACTGTTTAATGAGGGAATTGTCCAGTTTTTAACAACTGACAATAATTTAGTTGATCCTGCTCGCTTTGGTTATTATCAAGAAGTACGTCTGATAACTCGACTGGTTCATGATCTCGGAAAAAAGCTCCTTGAACAAGCTATTTTTAACGGTGCACACGGTTTCTTCATGACTCGATTTGATGAACATTACGGAAGAGGAAGGTTTGCTGAATTCTCACTTGCTCTCGACAAAAAACATTACCAAGGGGCTGAAATGATTCTTGATCAGCGGCCGTGTGAATTTAATTCTTGGCTGAGGCCCATTACAATTGCGATGGCATGAATTTTTCATACTCAAACAATAGAGCTGGGTACGTACCAGCTCTATTGTTATTATTACTTACTCTCCTTCGGAAGAACTGAGTGGGCGATAGTTGGATGACGCACTCGTCCACTGCTTACTTTTCCGCCTTTCTTACCGATCTTCTGATAAAACTCACGACCATATCGAGTTTTAGTTATTTTTCCACCAGCGCTTCCGACTTCGGCATGCCGGTACGAATCACCACGCCACCCTCTTCCTTTCGATCTTGCTTCTTCAATCACATACACCACCTTTCCTTACCTATCAGTCAGTTGACTCCGATTGTTTACCTTCCTCAATCAATTGCTTGACCCGCTGACCGCCTTTTTTACCGATCTTTTCGTAGAACTCGGGACCGTATTTACGCCTCACTGCTTCCCCACCCTTGCGCCCGATTTGCATATAGAATTCAGATCCGTATTTTTCACTGACCGTCTGTCCGCCTTTTCGTCCCATTTCCTTGAATCCTTTTGTACCGAGCTGAGCCTTGCGTTTTTCTCCGCCATTCTTGCCTATCGTTCGATAGAACTCTACGCCATACCGCTCACTGACTATTTTTCCACCTTTACGGCCAGCTTCGCGAACTGTCATACCGCCATTAGTATTAATTCGATCCATTCTAGTTACCTCCTGATCATTTGTTATTCGACCTGTAGAGTGATTTTATTCTCATTTGATTGTTGGTACATCGGACGAACTGACAAAAAAACAGTCGAAAGAAAGACTGGTTTTGGAGCTGTTATACGAACGACGGGAGACGCTTTATCGTCTCCCGTCTGAAATAGTCTCAACTAAGTCTGACTTGAATCATCTGGTTTTGCAGCATCATCTTCGTTCGGTTCTTTCCAATTTGATTCATCAGCAACACTTTTTTCTTCAGGAACTGGAATCTCGCCAGGACTATTTTCATATAGGTCGGGTTTATGTCCTACACCATCTACTGGCATAGATTCTTTTTTAGAATCTTCTTCTTGGAACGTGTTTCCTTGATTCTCATCTTTGTTAGGTTCTCGTTGATCTTTCAAATCGTCGTTCATAATGTGACTCCTTTTGGTTGGTTGCAAAGTGGCGCGTAGTGTGACGTGATGTCATAATGAGTTGGTTTTGCCAATTAAATTGTATGAGTCGTCACCATCATTATCGATTGTGAGACATATATAATACTCAATTATATGGTTTTCTTACGCGTCTACTCCTTCCTTTTTAGGTTCGACCACTCGTTATCATAACCTCTATAGCACGACCGAACATCAGTTAAATTAACAAATATTATTGCTCGTACTCTCATTATTTTGGAACTGTCGTAAAACTATTATGATAACCAAAAAGAGGCAATCTGCCTCTTTTTGTTAGCTTTTTGATGCCATTGCTTCGCCTGAGCTTCTTTGATGCGTTTCAATTTTTGGGACTATTTTTCGTAGTATTTCCAGCTCCTCAAACTCTTCATAGTTATGCTGCTGCCACACCGGTGGGCCAACTTCATGTTCTATCTCTTCACTTATGTTGCTATTCGTTTCATCCATATCAACCTATCTTTATGCGGTTATTACATTCTTTTTTAATCTTCGACGAGTGGATATATTGTTCCGATCCCATCGGCTGGTATTATAGTGCGTCTGGACGGCGTGGTAGAAGTCTCGGGCATATTTCATTACTGGCTGAATATGGCGTTTGGTTGCGACCCGGACCATCATATTTCCACTCGGGGCAGAATTTTTAGCCATGACAATAGTCCGATAACTTAACGGAGAATCCGGACCATACGGAGCAACCCAATTAAGATAACGGCACCTACTACCCCCCATAAAATTCCAGAGAATGAAAGTGCGCCGGCAGAACCTGCTCCTCCAATATTTAATACATCGCCAAATAGCCAACGACCAAGGGCTGCGCCGACAATTCCAATTAATATATTGGCAATTGCGCCTTGGCTGTCATCAGTCCCCATAACTAAGCTTGCTAACCAACCAATCAGTGCTCCTATTATAATAATTACTAGCCATGCCATATGATTCTCCTTTTTTCGCACTGTAACGTTTGCGAGACGGTTCCGATACGGAACATTTTTTTAAGAATCTAGAATAACGGATCAATGTCTCAGTGTGATGCGCATGAGTCCTCCTTTCATTTTGACTCTCAACTGCATAGTAGGTTTCGCTCTGCGAGCGTTCTTCGTTAGATAAACCAACAAATCGCTCGGTTGTTGTCTAAGACTTGTCACAATTCACGAATATGTACTTAAACATCCTCACTTAGTTCAGACAAATGATATATTGATACTCGAGCTCGCTTATTAACGAAGGCAATTGCAACTGGCATTTCTTGCCCTTCCTTATTTACCTTTGTTACGAGTACCGCGTTGCTATCCCGATAATCAAGATCTTTTGATGGAGGCGGTGATAACATACCATGTCGTGAGATTCGAGACTCCGCTTTCTTACGCGTTGGCAAGAGTTGCATATGAGATCGTAACGTTTGTAGCATCGGTTGCTCCTTTTTGATTTTTATTACAGTCTGATCGTAAAGCTTTACCCCTATCTATACATCGGTCAGCTACACAAATTAGTGCCAAAATAAATATTCAACTTTGTATAATTACATAAATTGTCACAAACTAACTCGTCCATTGTGAAAATGAGTTAAATGACGTAAATACCTCAACTGAGCCAGACGATCTCAATCCATATACTTGACTAATTTTTCAGCTTTAACTACTCCGCAAATTAGTAATTATGGTAAAGAAAAATCGACGGTTTTCAACTAATTTACAATCACATTAACGAAATTTAAAAAAAGCTGACTAAATCATTAACCTGACCAAAGAGAACCCTTTCGTATTACGAGCTGTGGCCAGTAACGGAGATCTCAAATTATCTAGGCAACGAGTCAACTAAATTACCATCGTTAGTGAGTCAGACGCCTTCAAGTATCATTTTGGTACACGAGGGCGTTTTTGTATTTAAAAACCACCCCATTCGGGGCGGTCTTTAGCTTTCAGGCATTCGATAAGCCGAGTTCTGTCCCCAGCACCCACTATGTACTTATTAACGTTGATAAGCGTATCAATAGATATACTTATCGAACTCAATAGGTTACGCAGAGGGTGCTGGGTGACGATTATCTATCTAGGCGTTTGCTCCAGTAATTCCCACCGAGAAAGTGTTTAGGGCGACACGCCTTGTGGTTACACAAATTGTATCTTAAGGTGGAATACTTGGTCCGGCAAACTTGCACTGTATTGGGTTTTCATTGCCACGTCTGTCGCCAGACGTGCGGTGGGCTCTTACCCCACCATTTCAACCTTACCACGTACCAGACGGTACATGGCGGTGTATTTTCTGTTGCACTATCCCTCGGGTTTCCCCGGATCGCTGTTAGCGATAATACTTCTCTTTAGTGCTCGGACTTTCCTCCCAGCACCCACTACGTATCGAGTGAACTGATATGTTGTAGCTCATCGAGTCACAAGGTTACGCAACGGGTGCTGGGCAATCGTCTAAATGTCTGAAAGCTTGTCTACTATAGCATAAATTTGGCAATTTGTCGATAGAATTATGCCTCGATTCCAAGAAAGCGAGCACCACGGGTCTACCCGTGGGTGAAGCGATATCATATTCGGCCGTAGGCCATACAAAGCGGATCCGACGCACCATGACTTTAGTCATGGGAGTCGATTATGTCGACTTTAATTTTAATATTGCCTGAATTGGTTTATACGATGTCCGATGGATTGGCGTTACGCCAAAAGTTTTGATCGCCTCTTGATGCAATTTCGTGCCATAACCAACATGCAGATTGAAGCCGTAGTTTACATATTGATCATGATACGTTTCGCGCATCAACCGATCACGATGAACTTTGGCCATAATCGAAGCAGCGGCAATAGAAGCTGATTTCTGATCACCTTTGACGATGGCTTCGTGAGGATATATGCAGTCGGACCAAGGGCGTCCGTCGAGCAGAATAATATCGGGGGTATGAGGAAATTGTTCGAGGGCTCGTGTATAGGCTAAATACTGAGCCGCTTGCAATCCAATTTGGTCAATTTCAGTCGCAGATGACTCGCCTATACCATACATGCCTAATGATTGTAACTCTAAATAAAGGGTTTGGCGTTTTTGATCGTTGAGTAATTTTGAATCGGTCAATTCAATTTCAATAAATGGGTAATTAAAAGCGTAGACTGCCGCAACTATCGGACCAGCCCAACAACCACGGCCGACCTCATCGAGCCCAACTATAATTTGAGCATTTTGTTCATGATAGAAATTTTCTCGCTCCCATGTAGCGATATGTTTCACAATCTGACTATTGCAGAGAAAAGGTAAAAATGCGATAGTATTGGCTATCATCAGGTTCATCTCGTCGCAACCTAAGGGGGACATTATGGTGCTGACTCGAAGCCCAGTGATTACCAGAACCGATATTCTCGACGACAAGTATGGAGATTACATACCAGGTGAAACAAAAAGGCTGGTTTTAGTCTGCTCGTCCTGGTGGGAATGTCGGGCACGTCGGAAACGGCTTGAACGGGGCGGTCTGATTGTCCTTGCGTTTGACGGTTTTGAGCAAATGCGATCAGCCATGGAACAAAATCCGCTTGAAATCTGGGCCGTTATGACCGATCTTCATCTGAAACGAGAGGTCGTTGAAGGAATCAGGGTGATCAATTATCTTCTTGAGACAAGCGAGACGGTTCAGCGCCATGTTTTGGTCACCAATCTCACCAAACTCCCTCCGCTCGTTGTAGAGACCCAGCGAAAAGTCAAGCGTCTGTATCCAGTCCGAACGCCGATCGATTATTCTCGGCTCGGCGAATACCTTTCACCCTATTTCAAAGGGGGATAAGCCACTACCCCCGTTCGAGAGCCCTGCATTTCGGGGCTCTCATCTTGTATGAAATTACTTTATTTTAGCTTGAACAACCAAGGATTGCGGAGCAGTCGCTTTACGTGGAGCTCGTTTTGTAACAGATTTAGTACTTCGAAGGATTTCTTCTAAATAACGACCCGTATGAGATTCTTTTACTATGGCAACTTCTTCCGGTGTGCCTTCAGCCACAATGACGCCGCCCTTATCACCACCTTCAGGACCAATATCGATAATCCAGTCGGCTGATTTTATGACATCAAGATCGTGTTCCACGACAATGACCGAATTACCTTTTTCCACTAATGCCTGTAGAACGGATAACAAACGCTTCGTATCTTCAAAGTGGAGGCCTGTGGTTGGTTCATCGAGAATATATAATGTATGACCGGTCGAGAGACGCGATAGTTCTGTGGCTAATTTTATACGCTGGGCTTCTCCACCAGAAAGGGTGGTCGCCGGTTGTCCGAGCCGCATATAACCTAGGCCAACCTGCTGCAACACGGATAATTTATGATGAATAAGCGGTTCGTGAGCAAAGAAATCGACTGCCTCGTCAATAGTCATATCCAAAACTTCGGCAATTGTCTTACCATAATAGAGCACTTCTAATGCCTCCGGATTGTAGCGTTTACCTTTACATTCTTGGCAGGTGACGTAGACATCTGGTAAAAAGTTCATTTCAATTTTTAACACACCATCACCTTTACAGACTTCACAACGCCCACCGCGCAGGTTAAAGCTAAAGTGGCCAGCATCGTAATTGCGTTCAATCGCTGTTGGTGTTTGAGCGAATAGTTCACGAATCGGCCCAAAAATGCCGGTATACGTTACGGGGTTACTCCGCGGTGTCCGACCGATGGGGGATTGGTCAATATCAATCACTTTATCAATATATTCAAGACCAGTAATTTTTTCGTGCTTACCGGGAGTAACTTTGGCCCGATGGAATTTAACACTCAGCGCTCGCGCTAAAATGTCTGAAACAAGGGTTGATTTACCACTGCCGGACACACCGGTGACACACACTAAACGTTTCAAAGGAAATCCGACTGTGACGCTTTTAAGATTAAACTCTTCAGCCTCGTGAACCGTTAACCAATGAGTCGAATCAGTCCGACGAGTAGTCGGGGTTTCAATCACGCTTCGTTCGGAAAGGTAGGCTCCGGTAATGGAATTTGGATCGTCCATAATTTCCTCTGGTGTGCCTTCAGCAATAATATGGCCCCCTCGTTCACCCGCTCCGGGACCAATATCAATAATATAATCGGCCGCTTTCATGGTCATGGCATCATGTTCCACCACGACTACCGTGTTTCCGATATCACGTAAGTTTTTGAGGGTTTTGAGCAGGCGCTCATGATCACGATAGTGCAAACCAATACTCGGTTCATCAAGGACGTAGATAACGCCCATCAATTGCGAACCCAACTGCGTTGCCAAGCGGATACGTTGGGCTTCCCCACCGGCTAGGGTTGAGGCATTGCGATCAAGGGTTAAGTAGCTGAGCCCAACGTCAAGGAGGAATTGCAATCGTTTGGTAATTTCTTTGGCCAGCTGATCAAAGACAAGTATATTACGCTCGATTCTCTTTCCGCCTTGGAAAAAAGCCAATGATTGTTCAACGGTCATCGAGTTTAAGTCGACAATGTTTTTACTATCAACAGTAATACCTAATATTTCGGCTCGTAAACGTTGACCGTGACAACTCGGGCAGATTCGATTGACCATGTATTTTTCAATTTCCTGGCGTAAATAGTCGGAGTCAGTTTCGTCATAGCGACGACGCAGATTCGGGACGACCCCTTCAAAACGCTCATTTTCGGGAATGGTAGTATTTTCTATATCGCCATATAAAAGAATATTGAGCAGTTTTGATGGCAATTCTCCGACTGGCATATCGAGCGATAAATTATAACGATTGGCCAGAGTTTGAAGGGCTTTCTGATACCAGTTGCTATGGCTGGTAATTCGACTCCATGGGCGAATCGCCCCTTCGGCTAACGTTAAGCGAGGATTAGGTAAAATTAACTCTTTTTCAAATTCCAATCGCGTCCCAAGACCTTGGCAGACCGGACACGCTCCCTGTGGGCTATTAAATGAAAAGAGACGCGGTTCAATAGTCGGCAAGGAGAAACCACAAATCGGACAGGTATAATGTTCGGAATAAAATAGTTCCGACTCATCCCCTTGGTTCACAACACTCAATGTGCCATTACCAAGTTGAAGGGCTCGAACGATGGCCTGTTCGAGAATTTTCATCGTTTCACGATCATCAGAATAGACACCAAAGGCTAAAATTTCAGCATCTATAGAATGTCGTTTATGTCGATCCAACTCAAGACCCATGGCTTCATCAATCGACATGACAATTCCGTCGACTCGCACTCGCTCTATTCTTAATTTCTTGGCATTGCGAATGGCATATTTATGTTCACCACGTTTATCGGTTATAAGCGGAGCAAGAATAGTGATTTTTTGCGGCAGAGTCTTTGTTTTGACGTCATCAACAATTCTAAGCAAAATTTGTTCGCTCGATTGGGCCACAAGCTGTTCTGTTGGGTGATGCGGACAGTGCGGTGTGCCACAACGAGAAAACAGTAACCGCATAAAATCGTATACTTCTGTTATGGTACCAACCGTTGAGCGCGGATTATGGGACGCTGTTTTCTGGTCAATAGCAATTGTCGGTGAAAGGCCTTCGATAGTATCAAATTCCGGTTTTTCCAATGTATCTAAAAACTGTCTGGCATAGCTGGACAAGCTTTCAACATAGCGACGTTGTCCTTCGGCAAAGAGCGTATCAAACGCCAACGATGATTTACCGGACCCTGAGAGTCCGGTTATTACGGTTAAGGCATTACGTGGAATTCTGACCGTAATGTTTTTTAAATTGTGTTCGCGAGCGCCAGTGATGACAATCGGATTTTTATCTTGCATAACGCATTGTCCTTCCCGTTACTTCTTTTACTTTCTAGTTCTTAAGTTCGTCCCGAGTATCATAGCAAAAAACATTCGCTGAGGCAAGTGTTTCTCATATACATGAGAGAGAAGAAAGTAACGACGCCGAAACGTCGTTACAATGGACAGTCTATACGATCTCATTTTCATTTCGCGGCCGCAGCCTCAACCTGCTCCTTTCCGAAAAACTTCTGTAGCGCAGGGTAGACATCTTCTTTTTCTTGGATGGTGACCTGGCGAAACTTAGGGTTCTCGATTTCTCGAGAATAAACCGCTCCGAGGGTTCCAGCTGGGTACCATCCTTGTTTGATCTGGCCATAGCCGACCATTTGAGAGACGGCAATGAGGAGATTGATCAGATCAACACACAGTGCGTTGTCGCTGAACATATTATCGCCGTCAGAGAAGTGGAACGGGTAGATGTTCCAATCGGCAGGACTATATCGCTGTTCGATGATCTCCAGCGCCAGTTGGTAGACTGATGAAACCTTCGTACCGCCTGACTCTCCCTTATGGAAAAACTCGTGTTCCGTGACTTCTTTGGCCTCTGTGTGGTGCGAGATGAAGACGATCTCGACGTTTTGGTACTTTGTCCGCAGAAATCGCACCATCCAGAAGTAGAATGTTCGAGCGATATACTTTTCGAACTCGCCCATACTGCCGGAGACATCCATCATCGCGAGAATGACCGCGTTCGATTCCGGTTTGGTTTCCACTTCCCACGTCTTGAACCGCAAGTCCTCGGTTCGGATATCTTTGAATTCGGCTTTACCCGTCGTGGCAGCGTTGCGTTTGATATTTTCCCGTATCGTCCGCCGTTTATCCAGGTTTCCCATGATTCCGGTTTTACGGATATCTGTGAATTTAACGGACTCGGCTTCGATGTGGGCAGCACGTTTATCTTCGAGATTGGGAAGGCCCAAATCTTCGAATATGAGAGCAGCCAGTTCATCTAAGGTTATGTCCGTCTCATAATAGTCGGTACCGGGCTCGGAACCAGCTTGCGGTCCTTGTCCAGATTGATCGCCAGCTTGCCCAACCACGTCCCCGACCTTCGATCCACCACTCCCCTGCCCGACACCTTCTGCTTTTTCCCCCTCGGTAAAGCGGAACTTTGGGAGATTACGCACTCTAACCGGAACTCGTAAAACCTTATTTCCGTCTCCGAGGATGATGTCTTCGTTACTCAGAATTTCGGGGAGATTCTCCTTCAGCGCTTCTTTAATCTTTTCTTTATGGCGCTGTTGGTCCATTAGTCCCTTACGGCTGAGTTTCCAATCAGGGTTGTGACTTACCGAAGCGTTCATTGATCCATCCCCCTTTCTGTCGTTTCGGCGATGCGATCAGTCTACCTAAAGTAGACATTTTCTTCAATAATTCTAACTTTACAAGTTCCCTCGAGAATGATAGGACTAGATATGACATGATTTCATGATGCGAGTTTCAAAGTCCTAAATTGGCATGATGAGGTCTTAAGAAAGGAGATTTTATATGAGTAAGGATCGACCTATTGCCGGACCAGGAACGGTCGTCGGCAGTAACGTTGTTCTGACCGGGATTTTGCGAGATGCGGGAGACGTAGCTATTCACGGCAAAATTGAAGGCGAAATCACGTCAGAACGCACCATTCTGATTGGTGAGACCGCTGAAATTAAGGGCCCAATTTCGGGACAGATAATTACGGTCGCCGGATTTGTTAAGGGTTCGATTGATGCTGGACAGAAACTGGAAATAATGCCGACCGGTAAGGTATACGGCAGTATTTCAACCCGGGAATTGATCATTCGTTCGGGAGCAATATTCGTTGGAAAAAGCACCATGCCAGTCGAAGATGAAGTTGCCGACACTGGTGAAGAGGAATTGGATGAATCGGCCAAATCAGACATTCATAGCTTTGACTCAGTTGGTCAAGCCGTTATTGAGGACGAATAGCTGACAATGACGAAACCCGAATGACAAATGTCAAAAAATCCGGCATTTGGCTTTAAGTATTCGGGATTTACTTCATGTACTATTACATTATTGATCCCCCAAAAGGGCTACAGACCGCCAAAATAGCCCAGCGATTACAGGAGTTGGTGACCCCGATGGGAATCTCGGGGGAGATTAGTATTGCCACCCCAGCCCGCAGCGCCGAGGAGTTGACCTACATGGGGATAGATAAAGGCTATACCACCTTGATTGCGGTTGGTGGAGAAGAATTAGCCAATACTGTGGCGACTATATTAATGAATGAATCAAGGGAAAAAATCGCTTTCGGGATTATTCCACTTAATGCCGGGTATCTTATTCCATCGATGATTGGGGTAGCAAACAATGATATTCGCATGGGAGTCGAAGTCATAAAACAGCGTCACCTCGATTTGGTGGATTTGGTCCAAATTGGCACCAAGCGGTTCATGTTTACGGAAGCGGTTATCGCAGCCGCCAGAAAAGTAAAAATGATCTTGGAAATTGATCAACTGTACAAAGTTGAGCTTGAAGCCGATTACCTTCATCTTTCCAATGATTTAATATTAACGGTTCAAGCGGCTGACCCGCAGACGATGTTTAAAAAAACTTTGTCGTTAATCGGCCTTAATGCCTCGGCAGAAAGCATTTCAAGTCAGTTTCATGGCAAACAAATGCGCCTAGTCGCCCACGAACCAGTCCCAGTGCTGGTCGCCGGGCAAGTGGTGGCCAAGACGCCGACTACTTTTACACGCGTCCAAGGGGCGTTGAAGTTAATTACTCCTCGTGCTATATTACCTCAGAAGACAATTAATGACTTTCCTCAGAAGCCGACGACTCGCACGATAGAAGATCAGTCGGCGCGAATTTCTTACGACACGCATAAGGAGCTCTATAGCCGAACCCAGGATCAATGAACGTATTGACGCACCTCAAGTCTTTTTAATCGGACCGAAAGGTGAAGTTTATGGTGCTGTTTCGAATGATCAAGCTCAGTTTCTCGCTTTTGATATGGGAGTCGACTTGGTAGAAATTAATCCTGGGGGTAGTCCCCCGGTGGTTAAAATGATGGATTTTGGTAAATATCGCTATGAAATTGAGAAAAAGAAGCGTGAAGCCAAATCAAAAACCAAAGGCCCGGAATTAAAAGAAGTGCGATTATCGCGCAAGATCGATACGCATGACCTTGAAACAAAGGCTCGCCGAGCCAAAGAATGGCTGGAAGATGGCGATAAAGTACGGGTTTATTTACAATTAATGGGACGAGAATATATGTTTGCGGAACAGGCGAAAGACGTTATCCGAACGTTTATGGAATTGGCTCACGGCGCCTATGAGCAGGAACCCAACTTATTAGGCAACCGGCTTATTGCAATAATCAGGAAAAAATAGTATTATTTATGGGTAAAAAATGAAACTCAAAACAGTCAAGACCGCACAAAAACGAATCGCTAATATTACGGGTACCGGTAAGGCACTTCGTTTACGGATGTCCGCTCAGCACTTGGCTCCGGGCAAGTCAAAGCGCGCGCTCAAAGGGACCAAAATATTCGCCCACATCAGTCGAGCTGACATCAAGCGCATTAAACGGATGTTACCCTATGCCAAGATTAAGTAGTTTTATGAAAAATGTATTATACTTTATTCTTTTTCTACTCTTAGGCGCTTTCGCCTATGGGTTAATTACTGATATTTATGGTTATAACTCCCCAATTTATAAGGGAGTAGATATAGCTGTACGATTTGGTGTAATTACCGCCCTAGTCGTAGGTTTTATCAAAATGAAACGGCAAGCAAAGTAATACTATGGATAATTTCACTCGTCCCGACGGCAAAATAATGTTCTTCACCTGGCTCATTTTGATGATTATTCTTGGAGTCATTATGTTTTGGGGCCACTTATGGGCAATTCTCGGATTTATTGTCTTTGCATTATTGATTAGTCCTTTTATCTATTATCAATTGCTTGGCGATTTGTCCGGTCAAAAGATGATGTTCGAAGATTTAGATAAACTTATTAATTCGAAAGAGAAAGTAAGGAAGTAGTATGGCACGAGTAAAACGCGGCGTCACTGCCCATGCCCGACATAAAAAAATCTTAGCCCAGGCTAAAGGTTATAAACATGGCCGAAAAAATATTTTTCGCTTAGCCAAACAGGCAATTATCCGAGCTGGTGTTTATCAATATCGCGATCGAAAAGTTAAGAAGCGTGAATTCCGGGCCTCATGGATCATTGTTCTTAACGCCGCAGCTAAATCGCATGGTATAAGCTACTCTCAATTTATGCTTGGGCTTAAAAAAGCCGATATCACTTTAAATAGAAAAGTTCTTGCAGAATTGGCTCAGGATCACCCTGAACAATTTGAAACAATTATTCAAAAAGCTAAAGCTTCGGTTTAAACGTAACGTTTAGTCATCAACTAAGAGCGACTTCGAAAGAGGTTGTTATTAGTTTAAAAAGATAAATTTTTTGGTAGGGACATGGGGTCTACTGGCACCGCAAGGGTATTACCCTATTCGCCACAGCGAATGGTGGCACAGAGCGCTCCCCTATCCCTACCGACCCAACCCCAGCACGCTT
>JBGPML010000004.1:0-31575 GCA_041486955.1 Patescibacteria group bacterium | reverse complement strand
CGAGCTTTTTCAATTCCGTATCTGAGCGCCATCCCGCGACCCTTCTTTCCATTGAGTTCATAAAAACGAATCCCAGGTTCATTGTGTAGCATAGAAACTGAATCATCAGTCGATCCGCCATCAATGACAATTATTTCTTTTTCTAATCCAAGATCACTAAATTGAACGTCGCGGAGATTCTGAAGCACTTTTTGGATAGTTCTTTTTTCATTTAATACCGGTACGACAATCGAGACCTTATGAGGAACATGGCGAATACGTTTGCGTAATTGTTCTTCAACAATAATTAGCAGCTCGGAAACAGTGCGGCCGCCTGAGTGCTTACCCATATCTCCCTCGAGATCTATCCATACCACTTTTTCGAGGGGAAATTCAAATTCACCCGCTATAAATGGTAGGTAGTTGGCTCCTGCGTTAGCCGCATCTGGTTTCTGGAAGAAAAATCGGGTTACCAATTTATCATGATCAACAACTAATGTTTCTTTTCGACTCATATACCAGGTAAATCCTTTCACTAGTGTTGACGCATTCTCTGCTAAAATGTCGACATCTCGGGCAATGTTGGCAATAAAGATTTTCTCGGCCCGAGTGTTTGAGTTAATTGCTTCAGCAATTCCAAGAGTGAGATATGAAGGATAGAGTGATGAATGTTGCGTACCTGGACCGTAGATGATGATATCGGCTTCGCGTAAAAGCTTGTCTGCCACAGGATTGAGATGCGGCAACGTTTCAGACTCTCTTAGAAACTCAATTCGAGCATTTTTACCTTTTTTAAACTCAATGGTTTGGGCATCAACATAATTGGGATGCAGAAAGATTTCTTCTATGCGAGTGGGGTCTTGTGGACCCTGAACCGTGGCTTCGTTAGCCAAAAAACGTCCATCTTCCTTTATTCCTGTTAGGACAAGGTTTTCACCGTGGGTCACGTTAACAACTCTCTGTCCGACTTCGGCAAAATCACAGAAATTTGTGATGGCTTGATTAAAATCATTTCCCGACAGGAGAAAACATCCGGCAAAAAAGAGATTCCCCAATGAATTATCGGCGAAGGTAAACCAAGGATTTTCTTTAATTGCCGTCTGGTAGTGATGTAAAAAGGCGGTTAAATAGCGTGAGATATCGCGTAATTGTGACAAAGAAAGTTGTTCTTTTGCCCTGAGTATTTCATGATCTGTCTCTTGTTCAATATGCCAGTGAATAAGTTGGTCAATTAAGCTCATTGCCTCAGCTGTTTTGATACCATCAGGAAGTCGATACTCAATCAAATAACAGAGGGCTTGGCTGGTTCGATCCGGCCGATGTTTTAATAAACTTGAAACCACCTTACGAATATCTGAGGGACCTAGCATACCAGGGATAAAACGGCGTAAGAGACCGGTCGATTTACCGTCGTCATAGGCGTTAACCAACATCGTCAGTTCGATATCGGGGTACTTGAGGAGAGCATCACTAATCGAGCCCGTTCCTCTGCCCCCAGAAAAAAGAACTACCTTAAGCCCCTCCTTTTGGTTATTCATTCCAATTGCCTCCTTAAGTATGCTTCGAGGATGGCAGCCTCTTCTTTGTTATTGACCCCGATTGTTTCTTCAAGCGAGTTGAGGCGCAGCCAGTTGACGCTTTCCTCACCTGTTTCAAATTGAGGTAACATGGGCAAAAAATTCCATTCCTTCGTAGCCTGACTGTATGAGATTCCTTTATGAATTTCAAGCGCAAAAATTTCTTGTAACCGCTTGGTATTAAAGGCAAAAAGGCCGCAGTCGCTTTCCCCAACCGCAGGCATGATTGCTCCTTCTCGTCTTTCGAGGATCCGAACCAGTCGCTTATCTGAGTCGGTTTGATAATGCACATATGGTTCTTCTCGCTTTACTGCTGGCATACTCAGCATGGCGGTCGGAATAAACTGCTGAATTTTCATCAGGCTGCGAATTGTTTTTGGGCGGATAGCGACCTGATCTCCCCAGATAATCAGAGTAAATGGGGTTCTCAGTTTAGGCACAGCCTGGTAAATAGCGTCCGCCATCCCTCGCGGCTCTGGTTGAATCACTATCGCGTATCGGCGTGGCACTCTTCTTTTTAAGAAAGGTTCGACTTCAGGTGCGCCATGGGGGGATAAAATAAAAACCATTCGCTGACACGTGGGTTCCAAGAGATCGATTAACCAATCAAGAATGGGGCGGCCGGCAATCGGATAAAGTATTTTTGGCTTATCATAACCAAGCCGACTACCGCGGCCAGCGGCGGGAATGATGGCGGTCCATTGTTCGGGCTGAGGCAACTCCTGAAAAGATTTATGAACCTTTTTTTGGGAATGAATTTTCATTGTTCTTGCTTTATAAGCAGCGATTCAACTTTTTTAAGATGCGGAGCAACATGGGTTGCGCCGGCACTTCGAAGATTCTTTGGTTTATCGGTCCCCTTAACTGCTACGACTGTCATGCCAGCACTCACACCGGCACAAATACCATTCACCGCATCTTCAATCACAATACATTCACTTGGTTTTACTCCCAGCCTTTCAGCAGCTAAGAGGTAAATCTCCGGTGAGGGTTTGGCTTCAGCTACCGAAGAGCCATTGAGACAAAATTCGAAAATATCTCGGTTATGCGACTTTCCCAAATAGATTTCAACCGTCTTGGCCGCAGCCGATGAGGCTAAAGCGAGACGATATTTTTGACTGAGATTATGAAGGAGTTGATCGCTGTGATCGGCAACTTTGCCTTCGTCGATGAGGTATTGCCAGCCTCTCGTTTGCTTAACCTTGATTAAACGTTCCAACTCATCGTCCGGAAGTTCTCGTCCATTTTCAGAATATATTTTTTTAAACGCTTCCTTCGTGCGCATGCCTGTAAATTTGGAGTAGGAGAATTTCCTAATACCAGCTTCGTTCAATGTTTCTATCCACGCCCTTTCGTGGCAATCTCCTGATAAAAATAGAACCCCATCCATATCAAAAATGACAGCTTTGATATTGGCTAAGTCTAAGATCATGCTATTTCGTCTTTCTGGCCACAACTTGCGTTTGGCCGATCCAATAGGTGATCGGCATCATGCCTAATCCGATTTTTTCGACAATTGTTTTAGGCACTTTCGCGAGGGCAAAATATGGTGACATTCGTTTGAGAACGTAGCCGAGTTCTAAAGTTTGCCAATGAGGCATAATATCCTGGGTCTGAAAGCCGGTTTTTCGCAGGTGCTTTTCGATCGTTTTCGGAGTGTAATAGGTTAAATGAACGCTGAGCCAAAAAGGCCATTTTTTCCCAAGCATACGAGCCGGCAAACTGGAATAATCAGGATAATTCACAATCAGCAGTCCGCCTGGTTTGAGAATGCGGTGAATTTCTCTTAATTCAGCCCCTGGCTGTGGAACATGTTCGATGACATCCCAAAGGGTAACAAGATCAAAGGAATCGTCGGCAAAGTGATAATCTGACAAGGTCCCCGGCCGGACATCTAACTGATATTTTTCTTGAGCAAACTGACTCATCCATTTATTTGGTTCGATGCCAACAGTCGATAAACCAAGATTCTCCGCCGCTAGTAAAAACGCTCCGCCTGCACAGCCAATATCTAATACTTTCGTTTCTGGCGAGAGGGCAATATTATATTTCTTGGCGAGATGTTTTAAGGCTTTCTCGAACGTTCGAATTCGCATTGGATCCTGGGCCACATGAGCCGCATCTTCTCCTTCGGCATATGAATCGATAATCATTGAAGGGTTGAGCCGTGGATTGAGATAGACCGTCTGACATTTATTGCACCTCACCACTTGTTCAAACAAAACATTGTCGCTCGACGAGCGATAGACTTCTTTGAGAGAATCTTCTGATAAATCGTCCGGGAATGTTCCTTCCCGCACCACGATGAAAGATGTACTACCACAGACCGGGCAGGGTACTGATTGAAATATTGATGACTTGGTATCTTTTGGCGATTGTTTCGTGGCTCGTTTGACTGACTTCATCACCCTTCCTTTGCGAGACTAGTGAAAAGATAACACAGTCTCCCTTTTTTCACCATTAAGGCCCGGTTCATTGATTAAAGTATGTTTTCTGGTTATTCGAAGTCTTATTTTACTTTTAAACTATACGTTACTAGAATGAAAGATATGAAAATTCTCGTCACAGGAGGGGCCGGGTATATTGGTTCTCATACCGCCCGGTTACTGTTAGAAAACGGTTACGAAGTAGTCATTCTTGATAGCCTGGAAAATGGCTATCGACGCGCAGTTCCTAAAGGAGCAAAGTTTGTTCATGGAACAACCCATGATCAGTCGCTGGTTAAGAAAGTTCTTACCGATGAGGCAATTGAAGCAGTTATCCATTTTGCCGCCTATAAGGCAGCCGGAGAATCTGTTCGTGAGCCTGGCAAATATTTTTATAACAACACCGCTGGAACACTCAGTTTATTAGAGGCAATGGTTGAAGCAGGAGTCAAACAGCTTGTTTTTTCATCTACCGCGGCGGTTTATGGCAATCCAAAGAAATTGCCTGCCCATGAGAAGTTACCTGTTCAGCCTGAAAATCCATATGGCGAGAGCAAAGCCCTGACCGAACGGATCATTCACTGGTTTGACACATGTCATAACGTCAAAGCCGTCATTCTGCGCTATTTTAACGTGGCGGGAGCATGGACCGATGGTTCGCTCGGCGAAGATCCAAGCAAAGTAGAATGCTTAATCCCACTCGTACTTCAAACCGCGGCTGGACAACGTGATCAATTGAAAATATTTGGGACTGACTATCCCACCCCAGACGGAACGGCTGTTCGTGATTTTATTCATGTTCTCGATCTTGCCGAAGGGCATCATGCAGCGCTTGATTACCTCCAAAAAGGCGGCAAAACAGAAACAATTAATCTCGGCACTGGGGAAGGAATGAGCGTGCAAGAAGTTGTTAACCAAGCCGAAAAGGTGACGCGTAAGAAAATTCCAGTTGTCCACACAGATCGCCGGCCCGGCGATCCAGTTGCCATTTGGGCGGATAATAAGAAGGCTAAAAAACTTCTTAAATGGCAGTCAAAATTTGGATTAGACGAAATTTTGGAAAGCGCTTGGAAATGGCAAACGCAGCATCCTGACGGTTTCAATAAATCAGCCCGGCCAAAAACTTCTTGACCGGGCTTTTCCCCTCATCTTGAAATAATCCAAGCGACAATCCACACCACTAGTTGAATGACAGTGGTCGACACGTTGGCTAATAAGAGGGCCTTTGAACTTCCCGAACCAGGATGGACAAGAAACAACCCCAGCCAAGCCAGGAGTTTGGCGAACCAATCATCCTGTCCATAGCTGATCTCCCATTTGAGACTGCCCAATACTTGCACCTCATTGAACAGCATGCAGAAGAGGACGCCCGGAAGGAATGTGTAAAGGTTGGGCAGGTATGTCCCCCACCTATTCACAATCCCCACAATCGTCCCCATGACGAGCACCCACGTCACTACCGAAAACAGCGAAGGCCGGACTGCTTGTTCCATGTTCCCCTCCAGTCTGTCAAGGTTCGATCTGAGGAGAATATATCATTATTTTCTGTCAGACGAAAGCTCAGTCACAAAAAAGAAAACTCGCGCGAGGCGAGTCTGAAAGGGAAAACTAATCCCTCGATCATTAGGCGGGCATATTCTGATACAGCCAGGTGGTATACGCTAACAACTCAGGTAGTGGCACAACATCCTTTGGTTGGTAGCGGAGAATGCGGTCGATCTCTCCGGGGATAAGCTGCCACATCTTACTGCCAGTTTCTGGCGATTGGCGACATGGATCGACTGGGATAGGCCAAGGAATAATCGGGATCTGCACATTACTCTTGGCCAGGGTGCGCAGAAGGGTTAAGTAACAGCGTGTGAGATGGTATAGGCTAGCAAACAGCCCAATGCTTGTAATATCTTTCTCAAGCACCATCTTCACAACCCAGTCCATCTGGGTTTTGGTGTTCTCTTGGTGCCCATCCACCTCAACACCTGATAGCTTGGTTAGGTTGTAAGGCGCGCGCTGCAACACAGAAATGGTTACCGGTTCTGGGATACTTTTCTGGTGATAGTTGTCGCCAGCGATGAGGATGTGACGTGCTCGAGTTTTTCTCTTCTGCCACCACTGAATCGCTTCTATGATTCTGCAACTCTCACCTTGCCCAGAGATTGCCACCAGTGCATCGACGGAATCGATAGGGCGAGGCAAGCCAAGTATAATCGCACTCGCTATCGAAGCTTCTTGTAACGGGGTTGGTTCGACGATTCGATTCATCCGCTTGCTCCGGTATCGTGGCCGAGAAATCTCAGCCCGTCGAGTATAGTCTATTGAAATTAAATTATCAATTTAAGTTTCAAATCAATCAACGCTCATTTATACTAACGATATGATCAACAAGATAAACTCTGCCCTTCATTTTGGCAAGAACTATCTGAAGCGAAGAAAATTACCTTATGAAAAACTCCAGCCGGGAGATATTTTTATTGACTGCGGAGCCAATGTTGGCCAAGAGACGATTCCAGCCCTAAAGCGTGGAGCGATTGTCTACGCGTTTGAACCGCACCCAGATGCCTTTAAAGCATTGCGGGAAAATGTTGGGAAAAACAATAGCGCCCACCTGTATCAACAAGGAGTTTGGGATCGCAAAACAACCATGAAGCTCTATCTTCATGAGAATCATAATGAAAATGCTGTGAAGTGGTCGCAGGGAGCATCTTTTGTTGAGAAAAAAGAGAATGTCGATATTTCTAAATTTGTGGAGGTTGAGGTAATTGACCTAGCTAATTTCATTAAAAAACTCAAGCATCGGGTCAGGATTTTGAAAATCGACGTTGAGGGAGTCGAGTTTGATATCTTAAAAAGGTTAATTGACTGTAAAACATATGAACAGATTGACTACGTGTTTGCCGAAACGCATGTTGATAAAATGACACACCTCGCTCCCCAAGAAGCTAAAATCAAACAGCGCATTGCCAAAGAACATATTAAGAATATATTTCTCGACTGGGTGTAAGGGTGTATCACTTTTTTATAGCATCAAGAAAGACTGCATCGATTTGATGACCAAGTTTTTGAGCATCGAATTTTTTATCATACAAAGCGAGCGACTGCTCGGAGTATTTTTCGAGTAACTTTGGATATTCGAGAAAGCGGGTAATCGATTTTACCAAGAAATCTTCCAGTGGTTTGAGCTTGCCTTTTTTCTGCAGACGAAATAACTCGGAGTAAAAATCGATTGGTTCATAATAACGACCAAGTAGCTGGTACGTTTTTGGATCATAATCAAGGAGTGGATGATTGTGAAAAACAAAACCATTCTTGCCTTCTTGCGCCATTTCACTCGTGGCATATTGATCAGTGATTATGAGCGGCATCCCATAAGCAATCGCTTCAATCAGAACAAGCCCAAAACCGTCACGTAGAGTCGGGAGAAGAAAAACATCATGGGTTCGATACACTTCAATCATATCCTGTTCGCTTAATTTAGCGTCGAGAAGTGTCAGTCCCGGTAATGATCGCAGATATTTTAAGTCCTTTTCACGAATTACGTGAAGGGCAGCAATCATTGTTAGAGTCACATTCTGATGTTTTTCTCGTAATTTTTCATAGGCATGAGCAATCTCAACCCCGCCCTTCATATAAAACATGCCAATAAAAAGTAATTTTAGTTCACCCGTCCATTTCTTAGCCTTAACATTTTGCTTCTCAATGGGAATAGGATAGACCACCGTGCACTTGGCCTCCAATTTCTTACGTATTTTCTTGGGGTAATAAACCGTTGTAAAAAAGCTTTTTCGAGCTGCCTCGCTCAAAAAAATAAGTCGTTTGCAGTTGGATCGAGTAGCAAAGAACATGACCAATAGCCTAGCAATAGGATTTTTTGCAATCCCTAAATCATAGTTATAGAGCGTAAGGCCCGTCTCAATATAAGTACAATAAGGCTTCGTTGTAACGATTAGACAGCCATAGGTAAAGAAAAGGTCGCCTTCGCGGTCAAGGCGAATTCGCAAATTTGGGATGCCGAGGATACGACGTAATTGTGTTTTCCAGGTTAATTTTCGGCGAGCGATTTCTGTGTCAAAACTTGTAAGCACGTGATACCCCATACGAGTTTTCGGGGCTTGAGCTCGCGTAATAAATCTAAAATGCTCGAGATGTTTATCAAAGTTAAGCACAAATCGGCGGACATAGGCCTGAAAAAGAACAACTTCGTATGGCTTATTTTTTGTTTTCATTACTTGATTGTCTTTTTTTCTCGATTAATAGCCAAATGCTTTGACAGGCTGAGTTAACGTTGAAGGTTTGAACCAGAATTCGCGTTTGTTTCCCACGCCATGAGTCAGTATAACTGCATTGCAGGAATTCCTGCCGAATGCGATAACCATTTTTTGAGCAGTAGTGACTGAAGAATCGATCAATATCAAGATATGAAAAAAGCCACCGATGTCGATCTTCGGGCTCCTCAAAGGGTAATCCATAATATTTACCTATGCGTGTATGAAAAACAATATTCCATTTCGTAAAAACACTCAGGCAATTGGGAAGAGAAATGATGACGAATTGATTTGACACCCGAAACAGCTCATCAACCATCTCATGTAGATTATCAAGGTGCTCTAATACTTCTGTGCACACCACGAGATCAAACTGGCTATTTTTAAATCTTTCCAGTTTTTCTTTCTCGAAGTCGATTTTAATGTCCGGCTCGCCGTATAAATCAACACCTAAGACCTTTTTACCGACAATTTTTTTTAGGCTATTATAATCCGACCCAACATCAAGGATTTTTTTTGATTTTCGAATCTCTACTTTAAACGTATCTGCAATGAATTGTGCCCGTCCTTCACGATCAGGAATATAGGAAAAATTTTTATCAAATTTCATATGGCTTAGATTACCAAAAATCCATGCTTCTTAATACCCTGGCCAGGAGTGATTTGCCCTCTCATTTCTTTTCTCTTTTTTGACAGATAAATATGTAGTCAGTCGTGAGTCCTCGAATGACCAGTTCGTCAAATCGTTTGATGGCAGCAATTGGGATACGCCGGAATAGGCTGAAGAAAGCATCGGCAGTTACGCCTAAGACATTATTGATGAAATAAAAAGGGATTCCGAACCAGCCGATCCCGAGACTAGCCACAACATAATTAAACTGATGAATAATCGTACTCAATGTGGTTCGAGATTCTTTTAATGTGATTGGTTCGAAGTCTCTAAATAAATACAAAAGTCCATATTTGGTAAAGCGATAATAATCTTCTTTCCAGACGGAGGCGATAGTTTTTGGGATATTTTTTATTGGTGCCTCAGCAAGGGAAATGGGTGCGGTATGCACACGCATTGTTTGAGGAGCGGTAATCAGAAGGAAACCGCCGGGTTTGAGTAACCGATAAATTTCTTTGATGGCTTTCTCGGTTTTTTGAATATGTTCCAATGATTGAGTCAGTATAATTCCATCGGCTGAGGCATCTGGTAGCGGGATATTCCAAGCATCCGCGACGATATCAGCTTGAGCCGTAGGAAATGGGTCGACTCCAATGTACTTGGATTTGAAATATTGAGCATACGGCTTATCGCCGCAACCAATATCAATGACTTTATCTTTGGTTTTGAATCTTAATCCGAATTTACGCACCGCTTCTTCGATTGGTTGACGAGAAAGATAATTACTGGAGAGAAAGTTAACCATTATTTGAGATTTCCAAGAATTTCTAGATACTTATTCGTCATCTTATTGAGGGAGAACCGCTTTTCAGCGATAGCGCGGCTTTTTTGACGGTATTGCTTTTGATTCTGCATTATTCGAAAAAGATTGTCAGCGAATTTACTGGCATCAAAATGACGTTTACGCCAGAAACCTGTCCCTGGCGATGGAATCAGGAGACCATTCTCGGAGTTTTGTATTATTTCGGGCATAGCGCCGTCTGCCACACCGCAAATTGGTAAGCCACAAGCGAGTGATTCGATAACATTGTTCGGACATGGAGGATTTAAATGGGTAAATAAAAACATGTCGGCCGCTCGTTCATAACTCGGCAAATCGCTATTGCCGAGTTTGCCAAGTAGGGTCACGAATTTTAATTTTTTTAATGTCTCGGGCAGAAGTTTCACTTCTCCGACAAAATTGCCGGCAATATAGAGCATAACGTTAGGATCATACTTTTTGCGATACTGTTGGAGTCCTTCAATAATTGGGGTAATCTGATCATTTCGTCGAAAAACAGAGGCGGTAAAAAATACTTTTTGCGTTGCATTGTCTCGCAAGTTCATTTTTTGACCTAAGTCGGAAAAAACATCCAAATCAACGCCATTATATATTATGGCGTGCCTATCATTTCGTTTCTTGCCTAAGAATCGATTGGCACAAGCTTGGCTATATTTACTTTGGTAAATGGTAAAATCGGTAAAAAAGTGACGGATATAGGCCGCTTTCGCGTTCATGAGAGGAAACTTCCAACCGGCAACAGACCAATAATACGTTCCGTCTAGTCGCTGAACTATTTTTTTTCCGCGTTTTTTTGCATCGATAACATATTTTAATGGACATTGAACAATTAAAAAAAGCGCATCATAATCGGGAGCATATTCGAAGGCTACTTGATGACCCGTTTTCTCCACACTTTCTTTAAATTTGCGCGCGAAAGTCGAAGTACCACCGATGTCTTTTACTTTGAAGGGTAAGAATATTTTCATATGAGCACTTGATATCTATCGTTTAATTTCCGCTTCAGATCCGCAAGCCATCGAGGAGTCAGGCTAATTAACCATGGCTCGATAATATAAAGATAATTCGATACTGGAAGTCGGTAATTATGAATATATTTCAGCCGAGTTTTGATACCCTGCCTCATTTGCTCTTGCTGTTTTTCAACTGAAATACCGCCAGTAAAGGAACGATGGCAGAGAGTTTGCGGCAGGTTGAAGAACCTAGTTTCCGGTAGGCAATGCAACCATAGATCGTAATCCTGACCATAACGCGCCGTTTCATCATAACCACCTAGGTCCCGAATCAACTTTGTCTTATATACTACACAGCTGTGGGCGAATGGATTTCGCTTCATTATCATGCTGCGAATTGCCTCATCGCTCATTGGCGGATGAAGAAAATACTTTTTTCGATGCGTATGATTCGTATACCAAGAGCCAATGACACCATATTGAGGGTTAGCTTCCAGAAAATTGATCTGCTTTTCGAGTTTCGTCGACTCCCACCAGTCGTCGGCATCAATCCGCGCGGTATAAGGAGTATCTATATATTTGAGGCCTTTGTTCAATGATTTTGTGAGTCCTAGATTTTTGTCATTAACAATAACTCTCAGATTGCTGCCCATCTTTTTTTGCCATTTTTTTAAAATCTTACTTGTCGTATCAGTTGAAGCATCGTTGATACAGATAACTGATGGTTGAAACGTCTGGTCAAAAATGCTTTTCAGCGCATGGTCTAATGTTTTGGCGCTATTATGAACAGAAATAAGGGCGGTTACCTTTGGTAATTCTTTTAGGGGTTTATTTCTCGTAAAAAGATACTCGTTGCACCCTATTGTATTTACCAAAGTGATATTCTGTAATGTAAATCCGAGATCGCTTAAATAACTCTTAATCTTAGCCGGCGTAGCATATTCATACGGATAACCACCCAGCCAGTCCAATATGTCGTGCGTCCAACTCATCCCGCGCATTCCTTGATAATCTTGGATGTAATGAAACGGATTTTTACCAGTAAGGCAGAGGCCTAAAAATAAATAGCTTGAATAAACCCAAACGTAAATTTGCTTTATGAATCTATTACTCTTGTTATAATGCCTTTTTACTCTTAACCAAAAAGCTGATTTACCATGAATGCCCCCTTCATATTTATTATAAATAGCAACGTAGAGTTTGCCTGTTGGATTGACCAGCCGCGCCACATTGGTGATGGCGGAATACATATCACCCGTATGGTGCAGAACCCCCCATGAGTAGACTATGTCAAACTGTCCGAATGTTTTGAGGAGAGATTGGTTTAAGGCCGAGCCTTTTTTTATCTTCCAATTTTTCGGGCTTTTTTCTTTTTCTCGTAAGAATTGGACGCATTTTAGCGACGCGTCGTCTATATCGACACTCATGACTTCCTTCGCGCCCAACCTATAAGCCGCTAACGAAAAAATACCACTGCCACACCCAATATCGATGAATGCTTTGTTCTTAATGTTTTTTTTACCACCAAGAAATGTTTCTAATGACTGTTCAGCTACCTTTACTCTTTCTGAGGTTAGGGAGGTTAAAAAATCACGCCAATTTTGACCGAAGCTGAAATGACCAGCTTTTTTATACTCTTTTTCGTAAAGCACTTTCGATCTCATTTCAAATCCTTATTCATGGCAAAAGCTTGGAGCGAATCTTCCAATTGCTCTGCCACGTGTTTTAAGTCAAAGTTAGCCTTAATAAATTTATGAGCATTTTGGCCTAATTTTTGACGCTTCAGCTTGTCTCTGATCAGCTCTAATATTGCTTCTTTCAGCCGGGTAACGTTCTTAGTAGGGACTAACAAACCTGTTTCTTCTGAGTTAATCATTACTCGATTCTCCGGTATGTCAGTCGTTACGACGGTGCACTGCGCTGCCATCGCCTCCAAGATCGCGTTGGAGAGGCCTTCGAATAGCGTTGGCAAAACAAAAATGTCCGTAATTGCCAATATTTCGGGAATATCGGTGCGTCGACCAAGAAACCTTATATTATTTTTAGATTGATAGGCCTCGACTTGATGCTCTAAATTTCTCCGCTCCTGGCCTTCTCCCACGATGAGCAGGTAGCTATCTGGATAATCTTGATAAATACCTTCGAATGCCTCGAGCAAATAGGCATGCCCCTTGTTGACGGCTAAGTTAGCAATACAACTAATGACCATTCGTCCTTTTGGTAGCTGTAGTTCGGAAAGGACTTTTGTTGTCCCAACTCGCTCATATATTGAGGTGTCTATACCGTTGTGAATGACGGTAATATCGCGTGATTTTACGCCAATATTTTCAACATAATAATCCCGAACCGCTTCGGAATTGGCAAAATAGTGGCCCACTAATCCCTTGGTGGCGCGTTCAAATAATCGAGCCGAGAGATAACGCGGATAGTTATATGTGCTACGCAAGAATGGTATGACAGGAGCTGAAATTCTCTGCTGGAGGTAAAGCCGACCGACTAGGCTGGCATGGAAAAGGTAGGTAATCACCAGCCCGGGCTGAAGTTCGGATACTCGATGCACGAGATTTCGTAGTGCATGTATGTCTGCTAAGTTTCTCAAACCTATATCGATAACGGTAATACCTCTTCTTCGAAATTCTGGGGCCAAATCTCCTGGCCGAAACAGAGTAACCACTATCTGTTCGAATTCGCCCGAATTTAACAAGGGCAGGGTTTTCAGCAGCATATTCTCTGCTCCCCCAATTTCCAATGAGTTGATGACATGGATAATCGGTGTTTTTGTTTGGGTTGGCGATATAAGATTGAAAATCACGGCAAAAGTTTTTGCCATTTTGGAGATCGAATAATTTTTTCCGACATAATCAAACGCCGATTGGCTAAGCCGGTCGCGAAGTGTAGAGTCGGCATACATTTTATTGAGAGCATTGCCGAGTTGTTGGCGATTTCTTGGCTTAATGAGTAAGGCACTCTGATTGTGGGTAAGTAAGACTTTGTTTTCAGGAATATCGGTTGTAATAATAGCTTTATTTGCCGCCATCGCTTCTAACAGCGCGGTCGACATTCCCTCAAACAGAGTAGGTAATGCGAATACCGTTGTAATCTTTAAAATTGACGGAACATCGGTACGACGACCTAACAGCAATATGCGATTCTTTGAACGCAATGTTTCCCGCTGTGCGGTTAACGTTTCTCGCTCCCCCCCGTCCCCTACTAAGAGGAGATAGGCTGATTGATTATCTGAAAAAGCCCGATCAAAAGCATCAAGGAGATCGGCCTGGCCCTTGTTTGGGGCCAGATTGGCAACGCATGTTACCACAAAGGCATTTGAAGGTAACTTTAATTCGGAACGCACATGTTTTGCGTCAGCCGATTGGAAAGCATCAGTATCGACTCCATTCGGTGCGACAACGATTTTCCCGGACTTCACCCCTAAACGCTCCTCATAGAATTTCTGAACTGCCTCTGAGTTAGCGATGTAATGCGATGCCAACGGTTTTGTCAGCCATTCGAAAACCCGAGCAATCCAATAGCGTGGATGGTTATAGGTCGTGACAAGATAGGGAATGATTGGTTGTTGAACAAAAAATCTTAGAAAGAGGCGGCCGATCATATCGGCTTTGAAGAGAGTAGTTACAATCAGATCGGGCTGAAGGTCTCGGATATTATCACGAATAAGACGGCCGGTCTTGAGAGTCAAAAAATATCTCTGATTAAGGGGGATAACTGTAATGCCGGCCTTCTGATATTCTTGTAACATCTCTCCACCGTCCTTAAGCGTGATAATCGTGCTCGACCATCCTTCTTCTTTTAATTTGGGGATGAGTCGAAGGAGAACGTTTTCTATTCCTCCCCGGTTGAGCGTTTCGATGATCAGGAGGACGGTTTTTGGTTTGATTATTCTGCCCATCAACGGACTCCAGTACAGGTGATGCCGGCTTCGGGGTGCTCAAAACTTCTGATTTGCTTCAATTCACTGTCTTTGTACCACTGCTCTACTTCTTCACGAAAATAGTAATTGCTTTTCGGGGTGGCAAGGACGTCGAAGGCATCATTGAGCTTCATATTAAACGGAAAATTAGCGTAGTAGGAAAATGGTACTTTTTGCGCCATACCTTTCGCGCCGATCGCGTTTAGTCCATGAGTGATTGAGTTGATTCCATGAACAATCCCGCCAGGGATATAACACAGCTTGAATAAAAGTGGTTTGGGCAAATTTTTCAGAAGTGATCGAGCCGGCTCGTAGAGATAAAGCGCCCTGAAGTTACCACGACGGTTATAGACCCAAATGAGCATTCTACCACCGCGCTTTAACACTTTCGGCAATCGAGAGAAGCCCTGTTTTGGTTGCGGAAGATGATGAAGCACGCCAATTGCGTAAGCAAAATCAAATACAGACTCGAAAGGCATATCGTAAATATCTGCCTGAATAATACAAACATTCTTATTCTCTTTGGTCATATCATAAGCAACTTCAACTGTTTCACCGAGATCAGTCCCAAACGAAACCTCAGTCCCCGATAGAGCAGCCCATTTTGTGAATCGACCCGAGCCGCAACCAATATCAAGTGTTAAACGTCCTCTTAAGTCCTTTTCTTTTACGTAAGGCGACAGGAAGTGAAAAAAATTGCTTTTCTCATATTCATTCTCTTTATATATGTTCTTCCATTCGTACGAAAAGCTTTCGGCCGTCTTCTTTTGATGGGCAAGAAATTTATCCATATCCGGAATCGAATCAATTGCCTTCTTCCAATCGCGCTTAATTTCTCGTGAAAGCTTATTGGCAAATTTTTTATAAAAATCATGGTGCACTTGAAGCGTATTAACTTTTAAGTCTTTGATTAAAATTCGCGGAACGCCATTAATTATTGGATACCAACTCGATTTTGATAGGAGCAAACCAGAATCAATCTGGTCCCCGTCCATCTCAAAAACAGTGATTTCAAACTTCTCATTAGACTCGGGACATGTAAGATATTTTACAAACTCTTTTTTCATAATGATTACCGCCTAATTAAAGTATTCACGGAACCACAATTCTAAGGTCAAAAGTGCCCAAATTTGATTGGCATGATTTACTTTGGATGTTTGGTGATCGGTGATGACCTCTTCAACGGAGTCGCGGTTAAAGAGACCCCGATCTGAAGATCTGTCTGATAATAGAATGTCCCGAATGTATTGGTCAAGACCACCTCGAAACCAATTTTCAATCGGCACACCAAAGCCCATCTTTGGTCGAAACATCACTTCATCTGGGATAATCCCTCGTAACGCTTCTTTAAGAATATATTTTTTCTGATCTCGACCTTTGAGTTTCAAGTCAAATGGCATTTGAGCAGTTAGTTCAAGCATTTCATGATCAAGGAAAGGGGAGCGAGCTTCGAGAGAGACTGCCATCGTCGCAATATCCATTTTTGCGAGTAGGTCATCGGGCAAATAGCTGACAAAATCGGCATAAAGCGTTTGATCGAGCTTATCAGGTGTTCGAGCTTCGGCAAACTTCTCGCGGATCACTAACTCACTATTAATCGATTCCATTTTGGATTGAAACGCTACCGTATACAGATGCTTCTTCGCAGGATTGGTGAAGTAGCAAATATAGTTTACATAGCGTTCGGCATAATTTTTACCGATTGTTTGAGCAAAGCGATTAGCACGTTCGGCCAATGTATTGCGAACAACTTTGTAAAATGCGGCAGCGGCCGGTTGTCCGATTACTTTATGTACCGCCTGAAAACGATCATAGGCTAGAGCGAATTTCTGCACACTGTAGCGCGAATATCCCGCAAAATTCTCGTCGCCTCCGTCTCCGTTTAATGCTACTGTTACATGTTGTCGAGTGAGTTTGCTGACGTAATAGCTTGGCAGAGCACTCGAGTCAGCGTAGGGCTCCTCATAATGGCGAACGAGCAGTGGAAGCACCTCTATCGCGTCAGGCGTGACGACAAACTCGGTGTGATCGGTATTGAAAGCATTGGCAATCATCTTGGCATATTTAAGCTCACTATATTTTGCCTCTTGAAACCCAATTGAGAAGGTTTTTATCGGCTTAGTGCTATGACGGCTCATCATCGCTACTACGGCGCTGGAATCTATTCCACCCGATAAAAATGCTCCCAATGGGACATCGGCAATCATTCTCATGGCCACTGATTCTTCCAGCTTATTTAAAATGCGTTGTTTCCATTCTGATTGGTCAAGATCAAGTTTACGGGAGTAATCAAGTCGCCAATAGCGTTTCTGTGTAATCTTTTTCTTCCTTAAATCAATGGACATGTAATGACCCGGCTCAAGTTTCTTAATGTCCTTAAATCCTGTCCTCGGGGCAGGAACGTATTGCAGCGTTAAGTAGTGGTGGATCGCCACATAATCAGGTTCTTTCTTATACTCTTTTTGAGTCAGAATTGCCTTAAGTTCAGACCCAAAAATAAACACATTGTCATCTAAGTAATACTTAAAGGGTTTCTTACCAACTCTATCTCGCGCGCAGAAGAGTACTTGTTCTTTCTCGTCATAAATTGCTAAGGAGAACATCCCCCGCATATGATCGAGACATTTTTCCTTATACATGTCATAGAGAGCTAAAATAACTTCTGTGTCACTGGCTGAATGAAAAGAGTGACCTTTTTTTGCCAGCATGTCACGCTTTTCTTGAAAATTATAAATTTCACCATTAAATACAATCCAATAGCGCCCTTTATACCCCATCGGTTGATGGCCTTTAGCCGAAAGGTCAATAATGGCCAGACGGCGGAAACTAAGGCCGACTTTCTTATTTGGAGAAACATACGTACCCGAATCATCAGGACCGCGATGCTTAATGGCGTCGCCCATTTTTTTCAACTCGGATGTTTCGACTGTATTGTGGTTAAAACAAACTTTTCCCGCAATACCACACATTATTTTCTTACTTCCCAGATAAGAATGCCGTCTTGGTTATAAATAATGGGGTAGTTTTTCGATAGTTTTTCAACATTTGCTCCGTAAAAATTACTGGAACGCCACCAACTCCTCCCTCCATAAAGCGAACCAAATTTATTTTTGTTATACATAAGATAGACAGGCCGACCAATTGTCGGATAAAGTTCTTTGAGACGCGCCATATCTGAAACATGGCTATCCTTTCTTTGATGGATAAGAAGTAAGGATGCCAATAATTCCTCTCTTTCCACGTCAGTTAGTTTAAGATAACCCTTTTCGCGATAGAGCCCATTAAGCCTATCATCAAAGCTTTTAATCTGTCCGGGGTACGTCGCCTGAGCTTCTTGGTAAATCCCCTCTTGTATCCTTAAATAACTTTCTAATTCGCTCTTTTCGCCGGTAAGAAATATCGCGGGATCATCAGGACGGATCGCAAAACGATTGGTGTAATAACGAACCATCATGCGAGTCCCACCTTGAGTGAGAAAAATTGCGTTTTGTGGAGTATTCGCGGTGATAAATTTGCCCGCCTTTACTTCGTTTGGTGTCACCCATCCCTGCTTAGCGTAAGTTAATCCCGTACCAGCGGCGATAGAGAGAAAGCTTATTATCGTAACAAAAACAATAAAGCGTGGATTACTATTTTTCCTCAGTCCCACTATTATCAGCGGGAGCAGCAATGAAAAGATTAAGGCAAGAAATAACCACGCCCGATCAGGAAGGTAAGCGATTTTAAAACGAGGACCGATTTCAGCAATGAAAAAGAAGAAGGAAAATAGGAAAATTATGGCCCAATACTTTTCTACTGCCAGAGATTTGAACGTAGCCATTTTTTTTCTGGCAATTAACAGTATAAATAAAATCGGAAACACCAGTCCGAGGTTATAACCATAGTAAAAGATCGATAAAAAGCCAGGCCAGCCAACTTCAGCGCCATCTACGTTTCGATAATGGTCAATAAACCATAAATCGAATTGACCACGACGAAACGATTCGATAAATAAACCTACTACATGAAGCGAATCAGTTAATACACGAGCTTTAGGAAATTGCGGGTAAAGCAGGACGAATAAACCTAATCCAATAATAAACCAGTCAAATGGCCGCTTGGTAAATTCCTCTTTCAAGAAAAGCAGTATCGATATGAAGGCAATTGCCGGGATCAAGGCGAATAAGGTATGGATTTTCAGACCGACAACCCCAACGACGGCTAAGGCTATGAGCCAGTAAACTTGACGAAGATTTTTTTTATCCGACAATATTTCAGACAGTATGACAACGCTGGGCAAAAATGAAATTAAGAAAATCGATTGCGGGCGCCCAATCAGGATTTCTTCCAAAACTACCGGAAAAAAAAGCGGGCTTAGCGAAAGCAAGATTCGATAACGACTATCGGTAATAAAATTCCGTAAAAAAATATAAACCGCAAGAATGATAGTAATATGACTGAGCGGAATAAACACCTTGGCGATCCAATATGGATCTAGTTTGAGTAATTGGGACGAGACGTTGACAAAAACGAGGAAGAGGCTTCGCGATTCACCGGCTAAGAGCCTCGGGTCGATCATTATATTGTGCCAATTGACGAGATAGGCGTATACATCACCCTCTGGGACGAGAGGATAAACAATAAAATTAACCGTCAGTATGGCAACATAGGCCAGAATGATATATTTCAGCTCCATGCTTGTTTTTGCATCGATGAAATAATCCTTGAGAGAAATCGGACGGTACTTGATCAAACTCACAATGATTAACATTACAAGGCTAATTCCCCACCAAATGAGAAATGGCGTAACCACATCGGTGACCGGCGGCTGCTTCAGTAAGATTTCACTTATTGCGAAAACTCCCGCTGGTGTAATAAGACAACTAAACAGTCCAACCCATAACACGTTTACTAAAAACTCATTTTTTGTCTCGGCAATTTGTTCAATCATTAGCGTGAGACAGATTCCAGGAGCGAGCAAAGCTAAGGTACCAAATACTGGAACAAAAAATGGTATCGCAATTTTTTGGAGCCCCACACTGGCCCCCCATAGGGCAACAATGCCAAGGTTGATGATTAAAATTACAAAAATCGGTGAATTCTTATATTGAACAATGAGCTTTGAAATTTTTGTTATCATGAGTTTAGAATAGCAGCAATTCTCCGGACATTTTTTCTAAGGTCATATTCTGCCTCAATACGTTCTCTTGCCTTTACTCCCAAGTTTTTGGATGTTTCGAGATCATTGATTAAGTCGAGCAATTTATTTTTTAAATCGGTTTGATCACCTTTTTTGAAAAGTCTTCCCGTGACTTCATCTTGCACCAAGATCATATTACCACCTACCCGCGAAACCAAACAACAGCATTTCGCCGCCATTGCTTCCATAATAGCATTAGACAGGCCCTCGGACAGCGACGGCATAACAAACACGTCGAGCAGTTTGTCGATTCCAGGAACATCTTTACGTAAGCCTAAAAAATGTATTTGAGGGTGGATAAATTCTTTTATTCTTTCTTCGGCGTGAAGTGTCGGCCCAATAAAAAAGAAATGGAGCGTTTTATGAGTTGGGACTAATTTCTTAGCTACTGCCGCTAAGTCATACCAACCCTTTACTGATTCGAGCCGTCCGACATAGCCAACCCAAATTTCACCCTTTTTCTTATGCAAATCATTCGGTAGCGGATAAGAATCAAATTCTTGTAAATTAATGCCATTATGGATTACTTCATATTTCAATCGTAACTTTTTTGCATCTTCAACCAATCCTTCATGGAGGAGAATGACTTTATCGGCCTTCCGCAATATTGGATTTCCGATAAGTCGAGCATAGATCCACATAACAATGCCGACCGCTTTATTTTTCGGGAACCAATTAATACCTGGGAAAGTGTCGGTTTGAACGACAACGTACTTCCCCATCCGCTTGAGCGGCCAGATGGCGAGGGAGCTAAAAAACATGTGTTTATTAATGAGGAACGCCTCCGGCTTTTCTTGTTGAACAATTTTTCTTATTGCGCTCAAAAGACCTGGGATAATACTATAGTTAACTGGATCGCGTAAAAAAATATCTTTTATCCGATAAATTTTTAAATTCTTATTTTTTTTCTCGACTGAGACCTTTTGACCCGTGGTTAACACAATCACCTGGTGGTTTCTTGAAAGTTCATATGCTGTTTTCTGTCCGGAAATCATCCATCGGTGTGGTTCGTCAAAATAAGGTGCGATGACCAAAATCTTCATCACCGTAGGTTACTTAAGAGCCATACGATTGGCCCTAAACCATGGGACAAAACGGCCGATACCGTCTTCGATCGTGGTGGACGGCGCATATCCAAGCAATTTAGCCGCTTTGTGCGTATCGGCAAATGTTACGGCAACATCACCTGGCTGAAGCGGATGCTGCTCAATGATCGCTTTTCGTTTCGCAACGTCCTCGATCGTTTCAATCAATTCATTAAGGGAAACCGTTTGATGATTACCAAGATTAAATATTTCATAGTCAAACGATTTTTCGATTGCCGATTCAATTCCATTGATAATATCTTCAACATACGTGTAATCTCGCTCGGTGGTTCCGTCTCCAAATTTTTTAATTGGTTGGCCTTTTAGAATTCGTTCTGTGAAGAGGTAAGGTGCCATATCCGGACGGCCGCGTTCGCCATAAACGGTAAAAAAACGGAATCCCACACATGAGAATTCATAGAGATGATGGTACGTATACGCCAATAATTCACATGTCTTTTTCGTGGCGGCATATGGAGATATGGGCATATCGACTCGATCGCTCTCCTTAAATGGAACTTTTTTTTGATTACCATAGACAGATGAGCTTGAGGCAAAGTAGAAAGCCCGGCAGCCGGAGCTGCGCATTGCCTCTAATATATTTAAGGTTCCCGTAATATTAACTGATGCATACAACCTGGGATCTTCAATTGAAGGTCGGACACCGGCCCGAGCGGCTAAATGTACGACCTGGACGATATCATAGTCGGCAAAAACTTTATCGACCGTGGCTTGGTCGGTGATGTCGCCACGGACGACTGAGACGTTAGGATCGTTACGATGCGGGGCGATATTATTTTCTTTAAACTGAGTCGGATAATAATCGTTAAAATCATCGAATATCACAACGCGCTTACCGTTCTTGACCAGCCGATCAACCATATGGCTACCGATGAAACCTGCCCCTCCTGTAATAAGAATCAATTTGGCCTTCCTATACTCTCGTAACGCAAGCCATTGGCGGCTACTTCCGCAGGAGAGTAGAGATTTCGTCCATCGATTACAATTGGCTTACGAAGGCGGCGTTTTAGCTCTTCGAAATCGGGGTACAGAAAATCCTCCCACTCAGTCAGAATAAGGAGTGCGTCAGCACCATCGCAACAGCTATACATATCTTCCGATTGAATCGTGGAATCTCCTAGTTTCACCACTGGATCAAACGCTCGGATAGTTGCTCCAAGACGTTCTAGTTCGTTGATGATGGTAATAGATGGAGCTTCGCGTATATCGTCCGTTTTCGCCTTGAAGGCTAAGCCCCAAATCGCCACGTTTTTCCCTTTTAAGTTTGGGTAATGTTTAGACAGCTTAGCAACAAGTCGCAATCGTTGGGCACGGTTAACGGCCTCAACGGCCTCTAATAGGTTAAAGTCACAACCGTATGATTTTCCGGTAGCAATAAGGGCTTTAATATCTTTAGGAAAACAGCTGCCACCATACCCAATTCCGGCATGAAGGTATTTGTGTCCGATACGAGAATCATGGCCCATTCCCCTAGCAACATCGTCGATCACGGCTCCTGAAGCTTCGCAAAAACTGGCGATTTCGTTTATAAAAGAGATTTTTGTGGCCAGGAAAGCGTTCGAAGCGTACTTAATAACTTCGGCACTTTTAATGGTGGTAACCAAAAAAGGGCGTTCATTTTGAATAAAATATCGGTAGACTTCACGTAATAATCGCTCGGCTCGTTTCGAAGAAACTCCAATCACGATTCGATCCGGCTCAAGAAAGTCTTGGATTGCGGCGCCTTCTCTTAGAAACTCTGGATTTGACGCAACTTCAAAAGCGATCTTCTTTTTCAGATTTTGAGCAATAGTTTCTTTGACGAGATCCGAGGTTCCAACTGGCACAGTAGATTTTGTTACAACAATAACTGGTTTTGAGAGATTTCGGCCGATTTCCTCGCTGACGGCCACAACAGCGGATAGGTCCGCACTGTAATCAGCTTTAGGAGGCGTTCCTACTGCCAGAAAAACCACCCCAACATCATTCAAAATTTGCGGCAAGTTAGATAAAAAATGGAGTCGGCCTTTTTTATGGTTGGTAATTACCAGATCTTCAAGCCCCGGCTCAAAGATCGGCATCTTACCTTTGTTGAGATTGTCGATCTTCTCTCTATTCGTATCAATACAGTAAACTGTGTGTCCAGTTTCCGCGAGGCAGGCGCCTGTTACAAGTCCAACATACCCGGTACCGACAATCGCAAGTTTCATGAGAAATATTATAGCACAGGACCAAGTGGTCCCATGTTGAAGTAACCGGGGTGAATTAATCTCGGCCGAAAGAAATAAGCTACTGTCATTTTTTCTTACCTTTATCTTTTTCCGCCAGCGTAATTTTGCGAACTAATTCGGTAAATTGATATTCAACTCGAGCCACTTTGGCATAAACCCGATATACGATATAGAGCATAAAAATAAATGCCAGCCCCGTTAGCGCGCCAATTGTTACTGAGCGATCTTGGGAGTAGTCAATCAATTGGTAGATTAATCCAGGGAATACAATCACGACTGTCGCCGAAATCCATATGACTGTCCAAAAGACAAACATCAACAACGGCTCGAGCCGCTTGCGATAATCAAGATACGTTTTAGTGATTGCCACTGCCGCTAAGACAATCGCAATACATTTGATGAGAAGCATATTTGAATAATAATCTAACGGGAATTTCTAAGTTGACGAAGAAGTAACCCTAAGACGATATTGACGGCGTTGAGCGACAATTGACCTTTACTCTTTGAGTAGTCTGTATAAATAGTCGAAATTGGTACTTCGGTAAATGCCAATTTATGTCGTTTTATTTCGCCAATCATTTCAGAACAAATTTCATAGCCGCAGGTAGATATTTGAATGGACTCTATCGCCCGCCGGGAAAATGCTTTGTATCCACTTTGTGAGTCGCTCACCCATATGCGGAAAAAAAGATAGGTAATTCCATTAAGGACATTATTGCCCCACACTTTATGCGACGGCATCGCTTTGGAAACTTGTTTCATACGAGAACCAAGGACCACATCAACTTCCTTCTCAACGATCGGGTCGACTAACGATTGAAGGTCGTTCGGATCGTGTTGACCATCGCTATCCATGGTGACGACAATATCTGCATTCATAGAACGTGCGGCTTCCAATCCAGTAATAGTTGCGCCACCAGCCCCTAAATTAACTGAGTGACGGAGGCAAACAGCACCACACGATTCTGCCATAGCTCGCGTATTATCACTCGAGTTGTCATCTATAACAAGAGGGGTAATTTTCCCGACCCCCCGTAACTTTTTTGGCAGGCTGCCTAATACCTGGGAAATCACTCGGGCTTCGTTGTAGGCTGGTAAAACGATAATCAAATGCTTAGAACTCATTTCACATCTCCATATATGGTATCTGCGAAAAATTGGGCTGCCCCAATGGGATTTCCTACAGTCACAAGCCATTCATAGCTCGTCACCATAGCGACAGCTATCCTTCCTCGCATTTATGTCTTTCGCCTCAATTTCTACCCCCAGATTCTCGTATCCGAGATATGAAACGAGTTCAGACATACATGTATTAATAATAGTATCAATGGTTAGATAAAACAAATCCGATCACGAGCAACTTGTTCCGTCCGACAAAGTCGATTATAGTGATTTTGGTTGTCATAACCACATGTTATATAGAGGAGGAAAATTCATGTCGCAGTATTATTTTACGTCCGAGTCGGTTTCGGAAGGCCACCCCGATAAATTAGCCGATCAAATTTCTGATGCTGTATTGGATGCTATTTTTTCAAAAGATCCCCAGGCCAAAGTGGCCTGTGAAACCTTTGTTACAACTGACTTGGCTGTCGTCGGTGGAGAATTTAAAACCAATACCAGGATTCCCTTAGAATCGATTGTTCGTAACACTATTGAAAAGGTTGGCTATACTGATCCCGATATTGGATTTGACGCCAAGACATGTAAAGTCGAGAATCACACCCATCAACAATCAGCTGATATTAATCAAGGAGTCGAGCGTCAAGACGGAGAGATAGGAGCAGGAGATCAGGGGTTAATGTTTGGCTATGCCACGGATGAGACGCCGGAGTTGATGCCGCTGCCCATCGCTTTATCTCATAAATTAGTCCAGCGACAATCCGAATTACGTAAGAATGGAACGCTGCCTTGGCTGCGACCGGATGCAAAATCACAGGTTACGATCTTATATAAGAATGATCAGCCGGTTAGCGTCGAAAAAGTCGTTCTCTCTACCCAGCACACACCAGAGGTTGATAATAAAACAATTCGCGAGGGAGTGATTCAGTCCATCCTTGAACCAGTTATACCTGAAAAACTAAGGGCTAAAAAAATAGAGTATTTCATAAATCCAACCGGAAGATTTGTCATCGGTGGGCCCAATGGCGACACTGGGTTAACTGGTCGAAAAATTATTGTTGACACCTACGGCGGCAGTTGTCCTCACGGTGGCGGAGCGTTTTCAGGCAAGGACCCAACAAAAGTCGATCGATCAGCGGCTTACGCAGCCAGGTACATTGCAAAAAACATTGTCGCGGCTGGACTAGCTAAGCGCTGCACTGTTCAATTAGCTTATGCAATCGGTGTGGTTGATCCACTTTCGATCATGATTAACTGTCATGGCACAGGAAGTGTTGATGAAAAGAGACTAGAAAAAGCCATCCGTGATTCGTTTCGACTTACTCCAAAAGGGATCATCGAGATGCTCGATTTGCGTCGGCCTATTTATCAAAAGACCGCGGCCTACGGTCACTTCGGACGTGAATTGCCAGAATTTAGTTGGGAAAAGACTGATCGAGCCGAAGTCCTGCAAGACCACGTCGGCAGTCGTTTGAAAGCCGTACCAGAACTAGCCTCGGTTTCGGTTTAGCCTTTAGCCATTGGCCATACTCACGAGGGAGTGAGTATGGTTCAGCCTTTAGCTAATATATAATGTTGTTACATGAAGCAAAACATCTCACTCTCCCTCTTTTTTCCGGCTTACAACGAAGAAGCCAATATTACCGCTTCAGTTAAGCAAGCCGAAGCAGTTCTCAAAGATTCAGTGAATGATTATGAAATTATTATTGTTGATGATGGCAGCACGGATCGAACGCCGGAAATTGCCGATGAATTAGCCAAGAAAAACCCTCGAGTCAAAGTCGTTCACCACTCGCCAAACCAAGGTTATGGTGCCGCTGTATGGAGTGGTATCACGCGGGCAACTAAGGACTATGTTTTTTTTACTGACGCTGATTTGCAATTCGACTTGAAAGAGCTGCCCAGACTTTTAGCCTTTGTGCCTGAATATAAAGTCGTACTTGGCTACCGAGCGAAGCGACAAGATCCGTTTATGCGCCTCCTTAATGCTAAAGGTTGGAATGTTTTAAACCGCCTGCTTTTTGGTCTTAAGGTCAAAGATATTGATTGCGCCTTTAAGCTTTTTGAGCGCAAACTTATCATCAATCTGCCGATAAAATCGCGTGGCGCGATGATGAGTGCCGAGTTGCTCATTCACTTACAACGACAGGGGGTACCATTTAAAGAAGTTCCTGTGACTCATCTCCCCCGCATCGCCGGTTCACCGACTGGGGCCAAGATATCAGTCATCAGACGAGCATTTAAGGAATTATTGCAAACCTATCGTGGCGATTTGGGCAATGTCACACAGCGTCAACTCGTTAAATTCAGTATCGTTGGAGGATTCAATACCCTTTTGGATCTCTTAATTTACTTTATTCTCACCCGAAACTTAGACTTTTTCGAACATCATCTTATTTTGGCCAAGATAGTATCGTATGGAACCGGGTCAGTGACGGGCTTTCTGATGAATCGTCAATGGACATTCCGTCGAAAGGGCCGAATTCAGTTCCACGAAGTGGGTCGATTCTACGTCACGGTTGTAATGGCTATACTTATTAATGCGGTGAGCCTGTTTGTTCTATTACGTCTGTTTAATTCTCACGACCTGCCGGCCGTCGTCTTTGCGACGATAATAACATTTATGTGGAACTTTACTATTTCAAAATTCTGGGTCTTTTCGCAGAGAACAAAAAAAGTACCGATCACTATTCCGCGACTCGATATGATTATCCTGGCCGGCATTATTCTGATTGTCGCTGTTGGCGGAGTCATCTGGTTACAACAAGATGACTACCCCCCACACTGGGATATGTCGCAACATTTAATGAACAGTTATCGTTATGTTGACACGCTGAATGAAATCAATCACACAACCGATTTTAATACCCTCGCTCACAAGGTTTATCACTTCTTCATCGGGAAAGACACCTATTACCCGCCTTTCATGTACTGGTTATCGGTACCATTTGTTGTCGGTTTTCGTCGGACGATGGATGGGGCGGTCTACACCAACATTGTGCCGCTGATTGTCTTGGTGTTCAGTCTGTATGGGATTGGTAAAAAACTTTGGAATCGTCAGACCGGACTCCTTGCCGCCCTGGTTATTGTGTCGTACCCGTTCATTGCGAGTCAATTCCATGAATTCCAGCTCGATATGCCTCTTTTGGCGATGACTTCGTTGGCATTTTATTGCTTGCTAGCCAGCGAGAGGTTTCGTCATAGCGGTTGGTCTTTTTTCTTTGGCGTTATCAGTGGGTTGGCCATGCTAACCAAGTGGCCACTCCCCGCCTTTTTAATCGGGCCCGTGCTGTATGAATTGATTGGCCGAATTCGCGAAATTAAACGGGGCTCACACGACCAAGCAACGTATAACTATCATGAATTAGGGCGAAATATTGGACTTGGGTTTTTAGGTTTCATTCTCACGGCGGGCCCTTGGTATGAAAAACATTTAGGTTCACTCCGACACAATCTTGATGCCAATTGGCAGATCGGCAGCGCTGAAGGCGATCCTGATCCATTTACAACTCGCTGGTTTCGATTTTACATTGATGGACTTATTATCTCCCACATTCGAGGGCTGATGTTAGTGCCGCTATTGGTTGGAATCTATGCGAGCTTCCGAAATCGCATCACGTTACACAAAAACGGCATACTTTTGACTTTGCTGATCTCAAGCTATGTCATTATGACGATCTATAACAATAAAGACTACCGATTTATCGAACCGGTAATGATCGCTGTTGCAGTCCTGTCGGTTTTCTGGATTAGTCAATTACGCACCCCTATGAAGCAATGGATAACGGGGCTCATCGTTATTGTTGCGCTCTTTAATTATCTTTCCAGCAGCTGGGGGACAATGATTTTTCCTTTTATCCCGCCAAAAGTGGCGATTCCATGGCCATCGATTGATGGAAAAGCGTACGAACTCCCTATTTGGCGGTTCGCCGGTTATACGGCTGGTCCGCCTCGACACGTTGCCTGGCCACAACGCAGTATTATTGATCGCATGGTTTCAGATGCACAATCTTCTCAAATGAACTTGCCTATTGAGGTAGCGATGTATTATAAAGACAATATCAGCTTTAATGAGGAAAATATGCGTTACTATATTTACCAGGCTAACGCCCCGATCGAATTACATCGCGGTCAAAATGTTTTCCGGAACTGCAGCAATACGAATTACATTCTAGCGACGTCCGAGCAGAATGTAGCCGAACAAGTCGCTCATGAATTTCCGTATTATCCCAACTTCATCCTTGATACTGAGAAGCCGGATAAGCTTGATATAAAAACCCGGCTCAATACACCACAATGCCAACTCAACCTCCTTTTTTCCGACATATTACCTGACGGGAATACCGCATATATATGGAAAGTTCGTCCACAATGAAGCGTGTTTGTATTGATGCCAGGTTTTACGCCAAACGACACACTGGCGTCAGCCGATATACCCGGGCATTAATTCATCACCTACAGAAAATCGCTAGTGATATTGATTATACTGTTATTCTTACTCCTGAAGATCATGCGGAATGGCCGAAAGATGACATGCCTAAGAATTGGCATGTCAAAATTTTAAATATCCCGTTCTATACTCGGGCAGAACAGATCGGATTTCTTAACTATCTCAATCATGAAAAATTCGACCTCGTTCATTTCACGATGTTCAATCACCCTATTCGCTATAACAAACCGTTTGTTGTGACGATCCATGATCTCACGATGACTCTTTTCCCTCTTCGCTCTCGCTGGCATTATCGCTTCCTCGCCTATCGTTACACCATGCGCCACGCAGCCAAAGCCTCTGCCCATATCATTGTCCCGAGTAAGGCAACCGCGAATGATGTCGAAAGTCATTTAAACGTGCCGAAAGATAAAATATCCGTTACCTATGAAGCTGTCGAACCAGAATTTAAACCTGATCAAAACAGTAATCATTTGACACAATTAAAAGAGAAGTATGGACTAACCAAGCCGTTCATTTACTTTGTTAACGCCTGGCGACCACACAAAGGGCTGCTTGATATGATTCAAGCTTACGAAATGGTGAAGTGTGACCACGATGTTCAACTATTAATCGCCGGTAAACCAAATCCAGCCTTTCCCGAGATCGTTCATGCCGTTGAACAGGCCAAAGAGCATTTAGGCGATGTCGTGACACCAGGTTTCATTCCCGATAATGAATTAATTAGCCTCTACAGCATCGCGACAGCGTTCGTTTTTCCATCACATTATGAAGGATTTGGGTTGGGCGCATTAGAGGCGATTTCATGCGGAGCGCCAACTATTTCGGCTGATAATTCGAGCCTACCTGAAGTTCTCGGAGACGCTGCTCTCTACTATCCAACTGGCGACATTGCCAAACTGGCAGAACATATTGGAACCTTGTTAGATAATTCAAAATTGCAGCACGAACTGCACGAAAAAGGGCTGAAACAAGCCAAGAAATTCTCGTTTGACACGATGGCTGAAGAAACATTAGCTGTTTATAAACAGGTATTAGGAATAAGCGAGAAGTGAGAAGGACAGATCTGGGGAAATACTGGGTTCTCCCCTGCTTACTTCCAACAGCTGACTCCTCACTAATCTATATTGGTATAACTCACTTCAAGCCATTGGCCCTTTGTACTATTAAAGATTAATTCTTCCACGTCACCATTGCCGAGTACGCGTGTTGTCGTGCCCGTGGGCAGTTCAATATTAGAACCAGATAGCGTGCCTTCATCCTGGATTGTGATCGTATTGGTATTATCGTTACCTATGATATATACCACCTGGCCGTCAGTACCATCAGCTATAGTTGGAGTGCTGGTTAATGTCCGAGCAGCATCGCCCTTTACCTGAACTACCGAAGCAGCAACCGTAATAGCTGTTCCGGCAGAGGTAATTGTTTGGACTGCTGAGGGAGTCAAAATTGTCTTTCCGCCGACGGTAAGGTTGGTTGCAACGGTAAACGAATCATCAGTTTTAAGAGTGTCTGTGGCCGAGCGATAGAGGTTGGTATCGGTGCCCCATTGAAGTCCGGTGGTTGCCGCCGTAGCGGATTTAAATGTTAATAGTCCGGCATTATCTACCGATATTTGGCTGGTTCCATTGACCTCTGCGTTAATTAGGTCTCCCGTAAACCCATTCTGGGCGTTGACACCAAGATACGTCCCCGCCGCGTTGCCACTGGCGATGGCCGCCCCAAGCCGCAGCTTCGCTAAGGTAGCACTAGCTGGCGCATTACCTGACAGGTAGCCATATTGAACTGTCTGATCAGTCTCAACGGCGAATCCCTCGACGGAGGAACCAGACGAACCCGCGACAAAAATGCCCGCTTTGCTATGTCTGGAGGCGTGGGTCGCATCTACCCAGGTGAAAGCAATCAGCCCCGCGTTCTGCTGCGCTGTCGTATCGCTCGGCAGGAAGAAGCGCAGTCCCACCCCTAGGCCGGCGGCGGCAGTTCCCGAAGAGAGGGCGTGCTCAAACGCTGCCGCTTGTGAGATCACATTAGAAGCGTTCGTAACGGTCGCATGCAAAGGGGCCTGGGGCGACGAGTTGCCGATACCAACGCTACCACCGCTGGTAATGCGCATTCGTTCAGTAAGGGTAGAATCTGCAACAGCCGTTTTTGTGGAAAAAAGAATCGCACCAGTTTGTTGCGACCCACTGCTTCCGGTTACTAGCCCAGAGATTGCGGCGTAGCGTCCTGTATCCGCGGCTGTGCTATTACGAAAAGCAATATCAACCTGTCTTGAAGGAAGGGTACCAGAATCTGTATTCACTAATTCAATCCCAGTTGAACCCGCACCAGGTGTAACCGCTGTTGTGTCTTCAGCCCCTTGGATGACGAGATTTTTGAACGAAGGAGCAGTCGTACCGATACCAACGTTTCCACCTTCAAAGATCGCGGCATAGTTGGTTGCTGCAGCCGACTGGGCATCAACTTGCAGGCCAATGGCGGTAGTAATTCCTGAAACTCCCTGGTTTTGTATTCGAATACCATACATAGAACCATACGTGCTCGTTCCGGTCACCGACGGAGTCTGCACACGGACTCCAATGCCAGTTGTAACGTTTGTTCCTGAAACGCTGTTAGTAATTCGAAACTGCCCCCCATACATATTTGAGACAGTTGTTGCACTCGTTACCGTTGCGGCTATAAACTGCCCCCCAATGAGCGTACCGATCGTTCCACCACCAGAAACCTGAACCGTCCCGTGTACTGCCGTTAATATGCCGGTTTGATTTCCTGAACCCGAATGCGTTACGAATGTGGCATTGCCAAATTGGTTTCCCGAGTAGTTAGCAGAACCGCTCATCGTTAATTCGGTTTGAATACCGCGGAACGTGGCAGAAGAGTCAGAAGTTGGTGCCGGAAGTGCAGCAAAATAGCCTGCCTTAAGGGCGGTTCCACTTGT
>JBGPML010000003.1:0-35587 GCA_041486955.1 Patescibacteria group bacterium | reverse complement strand
AGTCGGGTCAAAAGTGATTGATTCGTTTGTCCCACTCTCGGAAATGTTCGGTTATTCGACGGCGCTTCGCTCCATGTCCCAGGGACGAGCGAGTTATACCATGGAATTTGATCACTATGCTGAGGTTCCGAATCACGTTGCTCAAAAGCTCGTGAAATAGGACATTACTCCCTCTAGGCAAGCCGGAGCGAGTAGAGGGAACCGGACAATGTCGGAACAAACGATTGCAAACAGATCGTCAGACTAAAGATTTCATTCTTGACTAAACCTGTTGCAACAGATATACTTATCGGTGTATAATATTTGAGCATGAATGTGTTTACTCACTCACTACTTTGCAACTCTTGCATGATTTTGTTTATCTCTTAAAAGAAAGGAGCCACATGGCTGAAAAATTTGAACGTAACAAGCCGCACGTCAATGTCGGTACCATCGGACACGTTGACCACGGTAAAACAACTTTAACTGCGGCTATTACGACGGTACTAGCTAAAGAAGGTCACGCCCAAAAATTGGACGTGAACCAGATTGATAATGCCCCTGAAGAAAAGCAGCGCGGTATTACCATTGCTTCGTATCACGTTGAATACGAATCTGATAAACGGCACTATGCCCACGTCGACTGTCCTGGACACGCTGACTATGTTAAAAACATGATCACCGGCGCGGCTCAAATGGATGCCGCCATTTTGGTGGTATCGGCCGCTGATGGTCCAATGCCCCAGACTCGAGAGCACATTCTTTTGGCCAAACAAGTTGGTGTGCCTTATATCGTCGTATTCTTGAATAAATGTGACCAAGTCACTGATGCAGAACTTCTTGACCTTGTTGAGGAAGAAGTCCGTGACCTATTGAAGAAATATGAATACCCAGGTGATGAGACCCCTATCATTCGTGGTTCAGCTTTGAAAGCCCTCGAAGGCGATGCGCAGTACGAAGGTAAAATTAAAGAATTAGTTAATGCTTTGGACACTTACGTTCCTGACCCAGTGCGAGAGATTGATAAGCCATTGCTTATGCCGGTTGAAGACGTGTTCTCGATCAAAGGCCGCGGAACCGTGGCGACCGGTCGTATTGAACGCGGACAAGTCAAAGTAGGCGAAGAAGTTGAAATTGTTGGTATCAAACCAACCAAAAAGACGACTGTTACCGGGGTAGAAATGTTCCGTAAGTTACTTGATTCCGGTCAAGCTGGCGACAACGTCGGATTACTCCTTCGTGGTGTTGAACGAACCGATATTGAACGCGGACAGGTTATCGCCAAACCCGGTTCAATTACGCCACACACTGAATTCGAAGCTGAAGTCTACATCTTAACCAAAGAAGAAGGTGGACGACACACACCATTCCAAAAAGGCTACAAACCGCAGTTCTATATCCGAACAACAGACGTTACTGGTGAAGTAGAACTGCCAGCTGAAACTGAATTGGTTATGCCTGGTGATACTATTACCTTCAAAGTTGCGTTGATTCAACCAATTGCCATGGAAGAGCAAATGCGTTTTGCTATCCGTGAAGGGGGAAAGACGGTTGGCGCTGGAGTGGTTACCAAGATTATCAAATAAGTTACTTCTTACTGTAAAGTCCCTGCACGTCGGGGACTTTCAGTAGAAAGCAAATACAGTACCTTAGGGAGCACAATGCCAAAGAAGACTGCCGAACACCAAAAGATTAGAATTCGACTCAAAGCTTATGATTATCGTCTGATAGATAAAACGTCTCGGACAATTTTAGAAACCGCCGAACGAACCGGAGCCCTTGTCAGTGGCCCGATTCCTCTACCGACCGACAAAAAATTAACCACGGTTAATCGATCAACTTTTATTCATAAAGACGCTCGTGAACAATTTGAAATGCGTATTCATAAACGCTTGATTGATGTCCTTGACCCAACACCGAAAACTATCGATAGCCTCATTAATTTGGATCTTCCCGCTGGTGTAGACATCGAAATAAAAATGTAAGTAAAAAGGTGTGAACTTGGACGATTTCTTTGTTAGAGCTTCCGAGCCTCACTCGACGTACGTCGAGTACGCCTCGTTCAGTACTCAGCTCTGCCTCGAAATCGTCACAACTGCACATCTTTTTCGTGCCTATTTCGACCTTAACTGACTATTAGCAATCAGGTATATGCCGACTAAATACGACATCATTGCTATAATAAATATAAATGAACAAACCTGAACCAACTAAAGAACCGAAATTTTCCATCATCTATTTTATTCGATACTTTGTTAAGTATAAATTTTTTGTTATAGCCACATTAATCCTCTTGATTAGTGCTCGTATGGCGACTACGTTTGAACCAATTTATATTAAGAAAATTATTGATGCCTTAACGATTCACCAACCATTCGAAGCGATCATTAGTATTCTAATAGTCTATTTTGGTATTAAGCTGCTTTCGATCACTTTTGAATATCTTCGAGATTATATTTTTTCTCCCGTCGTCATGGGTGTCTCACGTGATATAGAGACCGCGGTATTTAATCACCTTCTCAAGCTTCCAGTCAGCTATCATGCTGATCAGCGATCAGGATCGGCGGCCCAGGCCATTGCTCGAGGCTCGCAAGCTATAAGCTTTGTTTTAGACTTCTCCGTTTCCCAAATTCTTCCTCCGATATTTGAGTTAATCTTCGTCACGATTCTTTTGCTCCGTTTGTACGATTGGCAATATGGTGTAATTACCTTAGCCACTGTCGTCATCTATGCCTGGTTTACGTTATGGAGTACCGAACGACGTCAGAAACTTCGCATTGAAGGCAATAAAAAGAACGATTTAGCTGGTGGAATTTTGGTTGATTCGATTACGAACATCGATACGGTTAAATATTTTAACAACGAAGCGATTCAGTTCAATGAATTTAAAGGCATTAAACAAGATTGGTATCGACTCCTTGTGCGCAACAATCGAATTTTTGCGTTAATTACAGGGTCGCAAGGGATAATTCTTTTATTAGGTCTCGGTTTAATTTTGACATTTGGCATCAAGCAGGCCGCGATTGGGATTCTTAGCGTTGGTGATATTGTTTTACTTTCAACCTATATTGTTCGTCTCTCAATCCCAATAGCCACCCTCGGATTCGTCTATGGCGCTTACAAAAATAGCTTTGCCGACCTCGATTCAATGGGTCGTATTTTGATGAAAGATTCAGAAATGCACGAAAGTGAACATCCGATTAAAGTCACTGACCCAGAGGGAGCGGTCACCTTTGAACATGTCGGCTTCGGTTATAAGGGTCGAGAAAATGTTATCAACGATCTTAATTTAGAAATTAAACCAGGACAAAAGGTCGCGTTTGTCGGTTCAAGTGGGGCCGGGAAATCAACCATCGCTAAACTTATTTTTCGTCTCTACGACGTTAGTGACGGAACCATTACGATAGATGGGGTCAATTTAAAAGATATTTCACCTGATGATCGGCGTCTTCTTTTAGGAATCGTGCCTCAAGAACCAGCGATGTTTAATGATACAATTGCTAATAATATTAAATTTGGCAAAGCCAATGCAACCAAAGCAGAAATTATTGCTGCTGCTAAAGGAGCTCACATCCACGACTTTATAGATTCACTCCCACAAGGTTACGACACACTTGTCGGTGAGCGTGGGGTGAAAATCAGTGGTGGTGAGAAGCAGCGGGTCGCGATAGCTCGGGCCATCGTAAAGAACCCGAAAATACTTCTTTTTGATGAAGCCACCAGTAGTCTGGATTCAAAAAGCGAACAAGCTATCCTCCAAACACTCCAAGAAGTGGCGGAAGGTCGAACAACCATAGCTATTGCCCATCGCCTGTCAACCATCGTCGACAGCAACACAATTTACGTTCTGCAACATGGTAAAATCGTCGAATCCGGTACACATCACACCCTCTTAAAGCAGGATGGTGTATACGCAGGAATGTGGCGGCTGCAATCACATGCCGCCCATGAGTCGCAACCGAACGAAAAATTAGCTGCCACTGCTGCGAAATCTGTGTAAAATTACCCTGTAAATCTGTTGACTCTCCGGGTCATTTGTTATATTATGAACAAGTAGCTTTACGTACCTCAGCGCCCGTTGGGGGATCAATGGCTTGGAGAACGCCCAGCACCTTGGGTTGCAGACAATCAATCACAAGTGCGGTCTTTTTTACAGACCGTCTATAAGGTTGAGTACTGAAAAACAAGATGCTAGGACAGTTCTGAGCCGTTTATTTGTATCTTTAAAGGATTTATTATGACTGCTGCAGTTATGGCCCAAAAATTGGGGATGACCCACATCTATGACGAAAAACATCGCCACATTCCTGTGACGATTTTGAAAGTACCAACCCAAGTTGTAACTGCTATCCGAACGAATGAGAAGGATAAATATTCCGCCGTGCAAATTGGCGCGGTGGTTACTAAGCGTATGCCAAAACCGCAAGCCGAAGAACTCAAAAAACACAATATTGATACCACTATCTCCCACCGTTTTGAAACGCGCGTATTGCCAGAAGAAGATGTTTCCATCGGTAGTTCTGTTTCCGTCACCAGTTTTACACCTGGTGACGTTGTTGTTGTAACCGGAACAAGCAAAGGCAAAGGATTTTCTGGTGGAATCAAACGTTATGGTTGGAGCCGAGGTCCAATGTCCCATGGTTCAAAACATCATCGAGCGCCTGGTTCAATTGGAAGCGGTTATCCGCAACGAGTGGTTCCTGGTAAAAAATTACCCGGACATATGGGGCATGAAACTGTAACCGTTCATGGTCACCATGTCGTAGCAATTAACGAAACCGATGCCACGATTGCCATTTCAGGCGCACTCCCTGGGGCGAACAAGTCTCATCTTATTATTGAAAAGGCATAATATGGCAGATATAACCCTTTCAAAATTTGATTTAACCGGAAAATCCAACGGGACCATTACGCTCGACCCGACAGTATTTGGTGTCACTGCTCATGCCAATCTTATCCACCAAGTCGTGGTGACACAATTAGCCAATAGCCGATCAGCCATTGCCCATGTCAAAGATCGAGGTGAAGTTTCTGGAGGTGGTAAAAAACCATGGCGCCAAAAAGGGACTGGTAATGCTCGAGCCGGTTCATCTCGCTCTCCTTTATGGCGGGGTGGTGGTATCACGTTTGGTCCATCGAATGAACGTAACTTTAGTAAGCGCCTACCGCAAAAAATGCGACAATTAGCTTTCAAAGCCGCTTTATCTGACAAGGTTGCCAATAAACATCTCATCGTTGTGACCTCTCTGGATGATTTAAAAGGTAAAACCAAGGATTGGATGAACGCCTATCGTCAACTACCAGAAGCGATTGACGGCGCATTAGTTATCAGTCGCGATCGACAACCGTTAGCCGATCGAGCTATCCGCAATGTGTCGACTCACCAATATACATCGGCCCAACACGCCAAGCTTTATGATGTTATGCGTCATACTACCCTTGTTTTAACGGAAGATGCCGTCGCGGCACTCACTGAACAACTATCTGCAAAGACATCCGTAGCAGCACCGGTTGCGGCTGGAAAGGAGAAATCATAATGAAACGGTTTTTCCTTCGACCTGTCATTACCGAAAAGTCTATGGCTCAATCTGCCAACAGTGTCTATCAATTTTTAGCTCCCACCTGGGCGACTAAAAACGAGATTCGCGAAGCGGTCACCAATCAATTTGGTGTGACCGTGTTATCGGTTGCTACAGCCCGAAGCCATAGTGATCTTGTAACATTTAAGCGTCGTCCTGGTCAGAAAGCTATGGTTAAAAAAGCGACTGTATCTTTGAAAAAAGGCGATACCATTCATTCATTTAGCTTACCCGTTGAAGCAACCGAGCCTGCTAAAGAAACTGAAGAACCAAAGGCTGAACCTGTTACGCCAACCGAAAGTACTATTACCGTTCGATCGCGGGGCAAGAAAGGTGAGAAATAACCATGGCTAGTCCAATTCGCGTGGTTCGTCCCACTACATCAGCCAGACGGAAGATGTCGTATGTGGTTCACTCTGACATCACCAAAAAAAGTCCTGAAAAATCATTAACCATTGCCTTAAAAAAGCACGCCGGCCGCGATATTCGGGGACGGATTAGTATTCGACACCGAGGTGGTGGCGCAAAACGAATGTATCGCCTTGTTGATTTTTCTGGTCTCAAAACGATCGGACAGAAAGCTCGAGTTGATGCGATTGAATATGACCCAAACCGAAGCGCCTATATTGCCTTAGCGACGTTTGAATCTGGCAAAAAAGCCTATTTTATCGCCCCCCAAGACTTGAAAGTTGGTAGTAACATCGTGACAGATGAAAAAGCTCCATTAACGACTGGCAACCGAATGCCATTGGCTATGATTCCGACGGGCACCCCAATTCATAATATAGAACTTACGCCGGGTAAAGGCGGTCAGCTTGCTCGGTCAGCTGGTACAAGTGCCGTGGTTTTGGCGAAAGAAGGCAATTACGCTCAAGTCCGTTTACCAAGTGGTGAAGTCCGACTTATTCACCTCACGGCATTCGCAACCATTGGTGAAGTATCTAATCCATCACACAATACCGTCCGAATTGCCAAGGCCGGACGAGTTCGTCATATGGGTCGCCGCCCACAAGTTCGTGGTAAAGCCATGAACCCGGTCGATCACCCGCATGGTGGAGGAGAAGGACACTCATCGATCGGTTTGAAACATCCTAAAACCCCGACCGGTAAACCAGCTCTCGGCTATCGCACTCGCCGTAACAAGTCGACTAATCCTTTCATCGTGCGTCGACGCGGGAAAAAACGCTAGATAAAAGCGTTGCCATCAGGTATAATTACCACAGGAGAATAATAAATGAGTCGTTCACTCAAAAAAGGTCCGTTCATCGATCCAAGAGTGGCTAAGAAATTAGCCCAGCTTGGTAGTGTAAAACAACCGATTAAAACGTGGGCTCGTGATTGTACTATTTTTCCGGAGATGGTCGGACATACATTTTTAGTCCATAACGGTAAGACTCATATATCAGTTTTTATTATTGAAGACATGGTTGGTCATAAATTAGGTGAATTTGCTCCAACCCGTAAATTCCGTCGTCACGGTGGCAAAATGGCGAAGGAACAGTCGAAAGAGCCAACAAAGGTATAACTATGAGTACGACCGTCAAACAACGTTTTATTCATATGACTGCACGCAAGCTACGACTTGTGGCCGATTCAGTTCGTGGTAAATCAACTGACGTCGCCTTAGCTGAATTGAAGCTTATGCCACGGGCGGCTTCAAAGCCAATTGCTCATGCCGTTCGTTCTGCCGTTGCCTCTGTCAAACGTGAGACTCCTGATCAATTATTGAAAATAGAATCTATTTTCATCGACGAAGGTCCAGCCCTGAAACGACGAATTTTCAAATCACGCGGCCGAGCGACCCGAATGGAACATCGCATGAGTCATCTCACACTCACTGTCGTCCCGACTTCGGCTAAAATGAACCAATCTGTCCGAAAATCAGCAACGAAGGAGACTGTCTAATGGGACATAAAGTTCATCCAAAAAGCGCACGATTACTTATTACGAAAGATTGGGATAGTAAGTGGTTTGATACTAAAAACTTTGCGACCAATGTGGTTGAAGATGCAAAAATCCGACGTATGGTATCCAAAAAACTGGGTCCACAGGCTTCAATTGACCGTATAGTGATTGAGCGTAAGCGCGGGTCACTTATTATTACTATTCATGCGGGACGTCCCGGTGTTATCATCGGCCGGGCAGGAACGGGTATCAACGAGCTTCGAAACTTTATTGAAAAAAAAGTTGTAGGACAGAATTCAACGTCAAAAGACATTAAAATCCTTATTTCTCAAGTCAAAATCCCTGAGTTATCAGCTGCCTTTGTGGCTCAAAACATTGGGCAGCAATTAACGCGGCGAATTAATTTCCGTCGAGCAGCTAAAATGGCGATCGAAAAGACGATGCAACGAGGAGCAAAGGGCATTAAAGTTAGGGTTGCTGGCCGTTTGGGTGGTGCAGAAATTGCTCGTCGAGAAAAGCTCATTGAAGGCAAATTACCCCTTTCTCGATTTAAGTCGAATATCGATTACGCCCTCTATCATGCTCCGACTACATACGGCACTATTGGTGTAAAAGTTTGGATCTATAAGGGAGATATCGAGACAGGTGAGGAAAGTTAAACCATGTTAGCTCCACGAAAACTCAAATACCGAAAAGCCTTCCGTGGTAAACGTGACGGTTTATCCTTCCGCGGGTCAACCATCGCCTACGGTCAGTTTGGTATTAAATCACTCGATTCGGGTTGGATTACCGCCCGTCAAATCGAAGCAGCTCGTCGAGCCATGACTCGTTATATTAAACGTGGTGGTCAAGTTTGGATTCGAATTTTCCCTGATAAACCAGTGACTCAGCTTCCGGCTGAAGTAACTATGGGTGGAGGAAAAGGGGCACCAAGTCATTTTGTTGCCGTTGTTCGGCCGGGCCGCATTTTATTTGAAATGGCAGGAGTCGATGAAACAGTTGCGAAGGAAGCAATGCGTTTAGCCCAGCACAAATTACCAGTCAAAACTAAATTTATTGCCAAGGAAGAGGCATAAGATGAAGCGGATTGAACATTTAACCCATTTACGTAAATTATCTCTGCCTGATATGAAACAAGAAATTGTAACTCTAGAGCGGAAATTACAAGAAGAAAAAATGTCGATTGCCTTTGGCAATTCAAAGCAAGTTCGAAACATTCGTGCTCTTAAGCGTCAGTTAGCCCGTGGATTAACGGTCGCTCATATGGCACTTCAAACGAATAATGCCCAAGCCTTAGCGAAGGAGAAGTCTGATGAGTAAATTGAAACAAGGTATTGTTGTATCAAACAAAATGGATAAAACGACTGTGGTGCAAATTGACCGTATGGTTCCACATGCCAAATACAGTAAACGCTACCGAGTATCGAAGCGATTTATTGTTCATGATGCGGCAAATTCAGCTCAAATTGGCGATACGGTGACAATCCGTGAAACGAAACCAATCAGTAAGCGAAAACATTGGGAAATTGTCCCACAAAATGTCGCTTCGATAACATCATCAGAGCCTGCGCAAGAAGGTGCATCATGACGCAGCCAAGAACGAAATACGTCGTGGCCGACAATAGTGGTGCACGCGAAATCATGCATATTCAAACCATCAAAGGTGGCAAACATAATGCGGCCACGCTTGGTGATGTGATTGTTGGAACGGTAAAAAAGGCTATCCCGCATGGCACGACCGCCAAGAAGAGCGTTGTTAAGGCCCTTATCGTCCGTACCACCAAGCCGCACCGTCGTCCGGATGGTAGCGTGATTCGGTTTGACGATAATGCCGTGGTCGTTATTTCTGACGATAATAAACCTGTTGGCACACGCGTATTTGGTCCGATCGCTCGAGAGATTCGTGACTCCGGATTTCGCGAAATTGTATCGCTTGCGCCAGAAGTTCTCTAAACCTCGACAAAATAGTCATTAACAGGTATACTAAATAAGATCAAGGAACTAAATGAACCCACTACAAAACTCCAATTTCGACTGCAACAGTCCACTTTGGGCTGCAAAGCCCGCATTATTCGTCAACGTAGCATCCGCTATGCTTCCTTATGATTCGGACTTTTCGCTCCAAACATGGTCTGTTTCGTCAAGAAAGCGAGTTTTATAATGGGTTCAAAAATGAAACTCAAAAAAGGTGACACCGTTCTCATCATTGCAGGGAAAGACCGCGGCAAAACCGGCACAATAGAAGCCGTTCTGCCGTTGCTTAACCGTGTCGCTGTTACTGGTGTAAATAAATATAAGAAACACCTTAAACCATCAGCCAAGAATCCTTCAGGCGGCGTGGTCGAGTTATTCCGGGCAATTCATGCCAGTAATGTCATGCTTCTTGATGCCGATTCTAAAAAACCAACCCGAATTGGTTACACGCTTGAGAATAAAGACAAGCTTCGTACCAGTCGATTGGGCCAGAAAACGTTATAGGATTCTTATGTCATCTCTTCATGAAACATTTCGAACAACGATTATTCCGCAACTCGGCCAAGAATTGGCGATTCGGAATGTTTTAGCTGTGCCTCGGATCGAAAAAATTGTGGTTAATGTTGGTTGGGGTGAATTAAAGGGCAATGAATCGCTCCAAAAGAGTGTATCAGAATCGCTTAGTCTCATTACTGGTCAAAAACCCGTTGTAACCAAAGCCAAAAAAGCTATTGCTGGCTTTAAGCTACGCGAGAATGATTTGGTCGGCTTTCGGATTACGTTACGCGGCAAGCGGATGTATGACTTTCTCGATCGATTGATTACCTACGTTTTCCCACGACTACGAGATTTTCAAGGTATTGCCGTAAAAGGTTTCGACGGCCATGGTAATTTTTCCTTTGGCTTACGCGAACAAACAGTCTTTCCAGAAATTCCATTTCAATCGAATGACCGAACCTGGGGTATGCAGGTTACCATTGTAACGAGTAGTCCCGATGATCGTCAGGCTCAGGTGTTGTTGAAACACCTTGGATTTCCCTTTACGAAAACAGAGAGTGCATAAGGAGTCGTATGGCAAAGAAAAGTTTAATTATCAAAGCTGGACGTAAACCTAAATTCTCGACACGTATCGTTCGCCGATGTCAGATCTGTGGTCGCCCGCGTGGTTATCTTCGCGCGTTTGGTGTCTGTCGTATCTGTTTTCGCGAAATGGCTTCACGTGGGGAAATCCCTGGTATTACGAAAGCTTCCTGGTAGGAGTATTATGAGCGACCCCATTGCCGATATGTTTATTCGCATCAAAAATGCCCAAGCTGTTCATCATGAAACAGTTATTATTCCGGCATCTCATCTGAAAGAACGGATTGCCAATGTCTTGAAAGACAATGGCTATATTAATTCAGTAACCCGAAAATCTGGTAAGCCTTCCGACACACTAGAAATAACGCTTCGGTACGAAGGTAAAGTGCCCGCGGTGAGTCATTTAAAACGCGTTTCTAAGCCCGGAGCCCGTCGTTATAGTGGCGTTGTACAAATACCCCGACCGTTAAGCGGCCATGGTTTAGCCATAGTATCAACACCTCAAGGTATTATGAGTGGTAATGACGCTCAAAAACGCGGAATCGGTGGAGAAATTATTGCCACGGTGTGGTAAGGAAATAGTATGTCACGAATTGGCTCACAGCTTATTTCAATCCCTGATGGCGTCAGTGTAGACTACACCGACTCTGTTTTACATGTCACTGGGCCGAAAGGTGAGTTGAGCGTGACGGTGAGCCCTCGGATTACCGCTGAAATTAATGATGGCACAATTGCTGTCACACGACATGGAAATGACCGAATTGCCCGCTCACTTCACGGCTTGAACCGCATGCTTATTTCAAACGCAATTACTGGTGTCAGTGCAGGCTTTTCCAAAAAGCTGGAAATGCAGGGGATTGGCTATCGTGCGCAATCTGATGGCACGAGCTTAACCCTTCAGGTTGGTTTTACCCACCCCGTTGTGATCCCTGCTCCACAAGGCATTTCATTTAACGTGGAAAAAAATGCCCTTATTACCGTTTCAGGGATTGATAAACAACTCGTTGGTCAGGTCGCGGCAAACATTCGAGAGGTACGAAAACCAGAACCTTATAAGGGTAAAGGGATTCGTTATGCTGGAGAGCTTGTTCGACGCAAGGCTGGTAAGGCCGCGAAAGCTGGAAAATAATCATGCAGAAACAGTCATTATTACGGACTATCCGTCACAAACGCATTCGTACAAAAATGTCTGGTACTGAGCAGCGACCACGGTTGAGTGTGTATCGCGGCAATCAGCATTTATATGTTCAAGTTATCGATGATACTACCGGTAAAACACTCATCGGCTTATCAGATTCCGGACTTAAGACTTCAGGGTCTGGAATTGAACGAGCCAAATTAGTCGCCACCGAATTTACGAAGTTGCTTCAAGCAAAAAACATTACACGAGTTGTATTTGATCGCGGTGGTTTTAAATACCACGGTCAAATCAAAGCTGTAGCCGACACATTACGTGATGCAGGTATTACGGTATAATAGGAGACATATGGCTAAAGCAGAAGAAAAGACAACTACAATACCTCAAACTCCGCCCGTCAACCAACCGAATGCGAAAACTGCTGATTCTTCGGCAAATCAAGTTACCGAAAACGAGTCAGCCCCTCTTGAAGATCGTGTCATTACTGTCGATAGGGTCAGCCGAACCCAAAAAGGTGGTCGGAGATTGCGATTCCGAGCCCTTGTTGTAGTAGGGGATCGCAAGGGAAGTGTCGGCTTAGGCATAGGTAAGTCAAATGAAATCGCTTCTGCGGTAGCTAAGGCAACCTATAATGCTAAGAAGCGTATTGTCACCGTCCCAATAGTTCGACATACCATTCCACATGAGATAACTTATAAATTCGACACAGCAAAAGTTATGCTAAAACCGGCTGGTGTCGGAACTTCAGTCATTGCTGGCGGCTCGGTTCGTCCTATTCTCGAGTTAGCCGGAATCGAAAACGTGGTAGGTAAATGCTTGACCCGAACCACAAATAAGCTCAATAATGCTTATGCAACGATCGGCGCATTAGCCAGTCTCAAAGATATTAAACATGTTGCGCCACGCTACTTAGGCCAAAAAAAACGAAATGAAAAAACAGAAAATCAAGGGATAGCCGAGTAGATTATTATGCAATTACACCAACTTGATTCGCATTCTTTACGACATAGAAAATCGCGTGTGGGACGAGGTATTTCTGCTGGACAAGGTAAAACCGCAGGACGAGGAACCAAAGGTCAAAAATCACGTAGTGGCTATAATATTCCACGAAAATTTGAAGGTGGCCAAACACCGCTTATTTTGCGGCTGCCTAAAGCACGCGGATTTAAGCATCATGTCCCTGCACCAGTTATCATTCAACGAAGTTTGATTAATACACATTACACCAACGGCGAAACCGTTTCTCCGACAAGCTTGTTTGAAAAACATCTTATTACTTCGATCGATCGACCGATCAAGATTTTAGGAAGCGATAAACTAACCGTCACCGTAACTTTTGAAGACGTTGCTCAATCCCGATCCAAGCAATAAAACCATTCGTTTTAGTCGGTCGCCCTACTATTACGACCGACATATAAGCGGCCACAAAGGTGCCCAATCATGTTTCAGCCTCTGATTCAATTCTGGCAACTCAAGGATTTACGAAAACGAGTCTTAGTCACACTCTTAATTTTAGTAGTCGCTCGAATCTTGATTTTCATTCCTTTGCCATTGATCCATACCAGCGCCTTAAAACAGTTATTTCAACAAAATGAATTCCTCGGATTTTTGAATATTTTTTCTGGTGGGGGATTAGAAAACTTTTCAATTATCACTATGGGAGTAGGTCCGTACATTACGGCATCGATTATTATGCAACTGTTAGGTATAGTTATTCCTTCTTTAGAAGAATTACAAAAAGAAGGTGATTTCGGTCAACGCAAAATCAATCAATATACACGATTATTAACCTTACCTTTAGCTATCATTCAAGCCTATAGCGTGCTCTTACTGTTGAAACAGAATGCCATTATTACCACCTGGACACCCGTAGCCTTACTTGGAACACTGCTTATGATGGCAGCTGGGTCAATGTTTCTTATGTGGATGGGTGAAATTGTGACAGAAAATGGTATTGGGAATGGTATGTCACTTTTAATTACGCTTGGTATTCTTGGCGCAATTCCCGGCCATATTACCAGTCTTGTTACCGCCGCCCAATCTAATAATTCATACACCGCAATTCTCGCTATTTTAGTTATTACATTTCTCTCAATTGTCTTCGTGATTATTATTAATGAAGCAAAACGATTGGTCCCGGTTGCCTATGCCAGGCGAGTGAGGGCTGGCGGAAGCTTTGGCAGTGTGGCCAGTCACTTACCAATCAAAATCAACGCAGCCGGTGTTGTTCCTATTATTTTCGCCATCGCTCTTTTGACGATGCCAACTTTCATTGGTCAATTTTTTCACCAAGCTCGGACTCCCTGGATAGCTCATTTTGCAACTTGGTTGATTCAGACATTTCAACCCAATACTATAACGTATAATATGAGCTATTTCTTATTAGTCTTTGCTTTCACATTCTTTTATACGTTCATTATTTTTAAGCCCGACAGAGTTGCAGAAAATCTCCAAAAGCAAGGTGGATATATTCCCGGCGTTCGTCCGGGTAAAGAGACCGAGCTCTATGTGTACAAAGTCTTAACGCGACTTACGCTCTTCGGCGCACTCTTTTTAGCTCTTATTGCTATCCTACCGGCGATTCTTGAGCATCAATTCCCAAGTCAGAGTATTCTTTTGCGAGGGACAAGCTTGTTGATTGTGATATCAGTCATCCTGGAAACTGCCAGGCAAATTCAATCGCAATATATTATGCGAACATATGATGCCTATAACCAATCCTAATCACTTTGTAGCGTTAATACGCTATAATTAGGGGGGTTACTCCAGTATGAATTCTAAAGCTCTCACAATATTTCTCGGTCTGATCGCAACATTAGCTATTGCTGGTGCCGCTTATTTATATGCAAGTCAAATGGGAGAAGTTACACCTGACTCGAAACCAACACCAACACCTTCAAATTCAAGCTCGGCTGCCCCCACTCCCGAAACGAGTGGGACACCAACTCCAACTGCTTCCGCCTCGGCAACTCAGACGTTTACAGAGAACCAAGCCCTATCTCAACCGAATGATCAGCAGAAAATTCCAGAGGGTGGTAGTTTATTAAGCTTAATATCCGGTCGTACTATTACAGTAAGCGAGTTAGCAAAATTAAACGGAATTGGTGACCCCAATAAAGTATTGGCGGGACAAAAGATAATTATCCCTGACGATGTTTCGAGTGATACCTACACAATTTTATTTATTATCAATCAGAACCGGTTAAAAAAAGAACAACAAAAAATCACCAGCGGATCGACAAGCATTTATAGTGACGCGGTTACGGCCGCTCAAGCCGACGCCAAAGGCATCTACAGCTTGGCGTCAGACACACCATATAGCCAATCCAACGCCACTGAAACGGATGTTACATTATCAACCACTGACGATGCTCGAATCGTAACGATTTCGATGGAAAAACAGTCCTCCGGATTATGGTCCATTAAAAAGCTTACAATTAAAACCTTAACCAAGGCTACGCCGTGATCTATTTTTTTCTTGGCCCCCCGGCGAGCGGAAAAGATACTCAAGCTAAATTACTGGCCAATGATCTTCATTTACCTTTCATAAGTTTTGGCGATCAATTTCGCCGTATTGCCCAGTCGGATCCTGAAATTGCCGAATTATTGAAGCGTGGAGCCCTCATTCCGGATAACCAAGTTGAAAAAGTGTACCAGAAATTACACCAAAACCACCCAGACAATTGCGTCGTTGATGGGGCTTTACGAACGGCCGCACAGGTAGACTATGCTATTAAATTATGGGGTCAATCGAACTTTTATGTTATTATTCTTGAACTTGCCGATCAACTGATAAAAAACCGAGCCGAAAAACGCCTGACTGAGAAGGAGCAAAATCGAAACGATGATCGGAGCTCAGTCGTCGAGGATCGGATTGCCTTGTATCGCAGCCAAGCTGATAAAACTCTGACAGCAATTCAACAGCATGGGATTCATTACATCACGATTAACGGCGACTATACGATTGAAAACCTTCATCAAGCCATTCAAAAAAAGATTATTGCGTATGACCATCCGACCAAAAACACCTAAAGAACTCGACGCCATGCGAGAGGGCGGAAAGATTTTGGACAATGTATTGCAGAGTGTCAATGATTTTGTCGCGCCTGGTAAAACATTAAAAGAAATTGATGCCTTTATTCATAAGCTCATTATTGAGGCCGGGGGAAATCCGTCATTTCTTGGTTTTAATGGTTATCCCGCAGCGTCCTGTTTATCGCCGAATGATGTCGTAGTTCACGGTATTCCGAATGCATATATTGTAAAGGAGGGCGATATAATAGGCATAGATGTTGGAGTGGAATGGGAGGGGTACCATACCGATGCCGCTTTTGCTAAACCAATCGGTTCAATCTCAAACGAGGCTCAAAAATTATTAAGAACCACTCAAGAAGCGTTGAAGCACGCGGTTGAAGTCGCAATAGCTGGCAATCAAGTTCAAGATATAGGTGCGGCCGTTGAAGATTTTGTTCGCTCTCAAGGAGACTTTGGAATCATTCGCGATCTTACTGGCCATGGTATTGGACGTAACTTGCAAGAATCTCCCAACGTACCGAATTACCGGACGAAAGACACAACAGCCTTGGTTGATAATATGACCCTTGCCCTTGAACCGATGCTAACCGCCGGCGATTGGCGGGTCACACTCGACGACGATGGCTGGACTATCCGAACCAAGGATGGTAGCCTATCTGCTCAGTTTGAAACAACCGTCATAATTCGGGAAAATGACCCTGAAATTCTCGTGCCATTTCCCCTTGGTTTTTCTGTTGACCAACAGAAGTAGATATGGTAAAATCAGTGGGTAATATGGAGAAAGAATTTGTAGAAGCACAAGGCGTCGTAACTGACTCTCTCCCCAACGCCGTTTTTCGCGTTAAACTCGAGAACGATAAAGAAGTTCTCGGTTTTATTTCCGGTAAAATTCGTAAAAATCATATTCGAATCTTACTCGGTGATCGAGTTAAATTGCGTTTTTCTCTTTACGATTTGAGTAAGGGAAGAATCATAGCACGCTTGAGTTAAATTATTATGAAAGTACGACCATCAGTTAAAAGAATGTGTGAAACATGCCAGATCATTCGTCGGGATGGTGTTGTTCGTGTACTTTGTAAAAAGAATCCCCGTCATAAGCAACGACAAGGATAGTATGGACTCCCAGAAAAACTTGAATTTCGACAGTAACAGCCCACTTTGGGCTGTAAAGTCCTCATCGCTCGTCGACATAGTGACAACTATGCCTCCTTACGCTTCAGACTTTTCGCTCCAAACATGGTCAGTTCCATCTCGAAAACAAGTTTCTCGGGGAGCCCTATGATTCGTATTGCTGGAATTAATTTAGATAACGATAAGCGAATTACCACAGCATTGACCGATATTTATGGCATTGGTATTACGACCGCTGGACAGATTGTTCGGGAATGCCATATCACCAATAATCCTAAAACCAAGGATTTAACGGAAGGTGAAGTTGAAAAACTTCGGACTTATATAGACAAGAATCTCACGGTTGAGAGTGACGCTCGATTGGTAGTGAATCGAAATATCAAGCGATTAAAAGATATTGGTACGTATCGCGGTATACGGCATGCTGCGGGACTACCGGTTCGTGGTCAACGAACAAAGACCAACGCTCGTATAAAACGAGGTAAGAAAATGACCGTTGGTTCAGGCCGTAAGAAATCCGCTGACAAAACTTAGAGACACAAGGATAATTGACTATGGCGCAAAGCAATCGACGTAAAACAAAAATCACTGAAGTTCCTAAAGGCCGAATTTTTATTCAGTCCACCTTTAACAATACGATTATTACCTTAACCGATAATAACGGTAATGTTTTAGGCTGGGAAACTGCTGGCCATGCCGGATTTCGGGGAGCTCGTAAGTCAACACCTTACGCGGCCCAGGTCGCTATGCGTACTGTCGTCGAAAAAGCCTTAACCTATAAAATGACCGATGTTGATATCTATGTGAAGGGTGTTGGTTCAGGTCGCGAATCAGCAGTTCGAGCTTTGCAAGGCAGCGGATTAATGGTCGGACAGCTAAAAGACATTACTCCCATTGCTCACAACGGTTGTCGACCTAAAAAGCCACGTCGAGTTTAAAGGATAATAATGGCACAAGATACACCAACCCCATCGAAAACCACCTCATATTCGACTGACCAAGCGCCGCAACGTCGAACAACTCCGGGTCCGCGTCAGCGAAAGATGAGTGACTACGGCAAGCAATTGGCAGAAAAACAAAAAGCTCGTCGTGAATATGGGTTAAAAGAAACCCAATTCCGTCGTTATTTCACCCGCGCGGCGAAGTCTTCAGTTGCAACTGGTCAAGCGCTCTTCACTGATTTGGAATTACGTCTTGATAATATATTATACCGATCTGGTTTAGCGAAATCGCGCCGGATGGCCCGCCAGCTGGTAACCCACGGTTTAGTGCTGGTTAACGATCAACGCCTGAATCTTCCTGGTTACACGACTAAACCAGGTGATAGCATCACCCTTAAAAAAGACACGAATTTTGAAGTCAATCCTGATGCTGTGGTCCCAAGTTGGCTCACCTATTCAGCCAAAGATAAATCCGCTACGGTCGAGCGGATCCCGAAAGCTGATGATTTGGTCAATGATTTCAACCCGCAGCTGATCATTGAGTTCTATAGTCGATAAACATACATCATCCGGCAGAAGTGCGACTCTAAGGTCTGAGCTCGTGCGAAGAACCGGAAGATAGGAGAAATAAATGACCTACATCTTACCTGATACTGAATTACTAACTGTTAAAGAAACCGCACAAGAAAGCAATCGCGCGACTTTTGAAATTGAGCCGCTATCGCCTGGCTTTGGTATTACTGTCGGAAATACATTACGACGTATCCTCATTAACTCTATCGAAGGGGCAGCCATTACATCCGTTCGCATCGATGGTGCAACCCATGAATTTACCACTGTTCCTGGCGTGCGCGAGGATGTTGTTACTATAATCTTGAATCTAAAACAGGTCCGGTTACGCCTTCATGGTAATGAACCAGCGAGCCTGATTCTTCAAAAAAAAGGTCCTGGCAGTGTTAAAGTGTCTGACTTTAAAGCTAATTCAGCCGTAGAATTCATTAATCCTGATCACGTTATTGCCACATTAGACAAAGGCGCTACACTGAGCTTAGAAGTAGAAGTTAAGAAAGGCCGCGGTTATAGCAGCACTGAATCACGTCGTGATGAAAAGCTACCGCTTGGAACTATTGCAATTGACAGCATTTATTCACCAGTCACTCGTGTCAACTACGATATTGAAAATACTCGCGTCGGAAACTTAACTAACTATGATCGATTGATTATGACAATTACAACTGACGGTTCCCTCTCACCGCAATCCGTACTCGAAACAGCCAGCAAAATAGCTGTTGAACATTTCTCAATTATTGCCGGTATTCATCGAGAGTTACCTACGGACACGGAAGAAGCAGCAATCGCTGTCGAAACTACTCCATCTGAAGCCGCCGAAGGGTTAGAGGATGTTCCTACTCAAAAAAAACGGGCCAGTCGCAAGAGTAAAGTTGTGACGACCGAGGAAGTCTAATCATGGTGCAATCGAAATTTAAACGCGATCGCGATCAACGACAGCTTTTGTTTCGTAACTTGGCTACCTCGGTTATTCTCTACGAGTCCGTCATCACGACCGAAGCCAAAGCGCGCGCTGTTCAACCAATTATTGAGCGTTTAATTTCGATTGGTAAAGAGAGCGATCAATTACGGGCCAAGCGCCGACTCAGTGGATTTATCCCTGACAAGAACGCAGTAAAAAAGATTCTTGACGAACTTACAATCCGATATAAAGACCGGTCATCTGGTTTCACGAAACGTATCCGGGTTATGCCTCGATTAGGCGATGGCGCATCTCAGTCAATGATCCAATTAACCGATACTGTTCTATTACAAACGCCTCAACCTTCAGCGTCAGATACGAAAAAAGAAGCTCCAGCGAAGAAGTAGTCTATGAAACAAGTTATTTCAACCCTGAAAAATAATCAAGTTACCGATATGACACCGGTAGTTTTGTCAGCTCGAGGGCAGGTTTTGGGCCGCATTGCAACGCAAGCCGCCGATATTTTGCGCGGGAAAGATTCAGTCTATTTTACTAAACATTTGCTTTCCGGCCGGCCAGTTGTCATTACCCATGCCAAAGAAGTGGTTGTAACCGGTAACAAGATGGATAATAAAATTTATTATTCGCATACTGGTTATATTGGTAATCTGAAACACGAAACATTACGTAATCGGATGGAGCGCAAACCAAGCGACGTGCTTCGTCACGCTATTTCTGGTATGTTACCAGACAACCGTTTGCGCAAACATTGGCTAGCTCAATTAGAAATTCGAGACGAGGATTAATATATGGCTAAAGCCTTAGACACTCAATATCACCCAGGCGTTGGACGCCGTAAATCAGCCGTAGCTCAAGTCCGTATCATGCCAGGAACTGGTCAGTTTTCCTATAACAGCGAGAAAACTGCCCCGAAAGCGGCTTGGCTTCGACCATTACAGCTCGTTGGTCGTAATGAGAATACCGATGTTTCAATTGTTGTTCGTGGCGGAGGTTATTCCAGCCGAGACGATGCGATTATATTGGGCATTGCCCGAGCTCTTATTGAATTAGATAATGGCTTTAAATCAACCTTACGTAAAGCCGGCTTAGTCACTCGGGATCCTCGAGTAAAAGAACGAAAAAAACCAGGACTGAAACGAGCTCGTAAAGCGCCTCAGTGGTCGAAACGTTAAAATTTTACACAATATAAGTACGAAGAACCGCGTAAGCGGTTTTTTGTTTTAGCCCTCACTATAGGCTTTTATATATTCTATATATTGACTCTGTAACGGGAGAAGAATACAATAATCGAGACTTGATTCGGATCAGGAAGGGGGTGAATCTATTGGTCCGACTTCTCGAACAAGAGGGAACTAGGCTGGAAGCGATAGAAGCAACGCCAAATGACGTGGATGAAATCGGCCAGAAAGTGCAAGATCTAGTCGAACTAATCACGTCATTGGACCCCGATATTTGCCCGCTCCTCATCGCCACACTCCGTGGTGAGATAACCGTCATCGCGTTCTGGGCGAAGGCTTTCATCGTCCAGCCTGACCTCAAAGATGATTACCGCCTCGATCCGCTCCTTGAGCTTATCAAAGGAGATCGGGGCCTCACCGCCCAAGCTTTAAACCTACTCCCAAGCTGTTAAAAGACCGGCAAGCAATTAATCAGACCAGTAGTGACCTTCATAGCCCGACTCCCAGAAAACTGTGAGCGGGCTTTTTCACATGTTTGGTGATTATTTGACAAGTACTATTCCTCATGGTTATACTTATAAGTAGCAATAAGGAGGGACTTTTTTCTGACCGAATTATTGCGTGGAAAGTTTGGTTCATAATGTGCAGATGTAAAATGCCAGATGAGGTTGTACGTCCTCGTTTAGTATAATGTATGTTGAACTGCCCGCTATAACCAAACGGTACATAATACGGAACTGCCGCTCATGAAGGTAGTTCCCGGAGTCGTATCATTTGGGTCGTTGAATTCGTTCGCGGCTGCGTGGTACAACCTCACCCTATCTCCAGGTGACAAAAATGTCTATTGGTTCAGATACCTGCTGTGAAGCGGGTTGGACACTGTTTCCTACAACCTATAGATTCCAGCTAGCGGAAGCCGAATGGTTCACAACATTCGGCTATTTTTGTAGAGTAAAAGATAAAGTTGGCACGAAAATCAGGCTATTTCAAGAAATAATTGAGTATTGAGTGAAACGTACATAACCGTACGTTGAGCGAAAAACGGAAATTATGACACAGAAAGAGACGATATTCGTGACGACTACCGAAAGACGAAGGCTTTAGTTTGCAACCAGTCATTGACTGACTTTCCAGAAATTTGACCGGAAACTGAGGCGACTATATTTTGCCGAACTAATGATTCTGTCATATCCTGACCTTGCCGTTTGGACGCGTACATTTTTTCATTAAATATCTTAAAGAAATTAGGATCGGCTTTATATAATTGATACCACCCATACCCGACGAGCTGATAGTATTTCCCAGTATCACTCGAAGTATAAAAGCTCGTTGTATCGCGCGGTACGGTGAGTGAACTACTGGCATAATCACTAGAAGAAATTCTGATGTAGAGAGGATTGAATGAGGGAATTTTCCCCTGGCTGATTAACCGCGACATGACCGCGTCCGTTGCTGCCACAGTAATGCCTTCTTCGTCAGCAACCGTTTCTAAGGCCGCTAATCCATGAAACGAGTGGATAATTTCATGAATGATGGAGTTATTGTCATCAAAACTGTTCCGATCAAAATCCTTAATCTTTATCGTGAGTTGTAAGCCGTCACTGCCATTCTCAATCACAATTTCTGCTGAGGCATTAGGATTGGAAAATGAGTTAACGAAGTTAATTGTGACTGAATGAAGCAGGTATGGCTTACTATAAATAGATACTATTTCGTCATAGGCTGCGGTAACCAAATTTTTAACATCTTCTTTTTTTTGATCAACATTGGTCAGGTTGCTATCAACTTTAAAGACAAATAGCGGTGGGCGCTCACGAAGCTTACTTAATTCCGAGGCGGTCGAAGAAAGCTGTGACTTAGCAGAGTTCAGCTCTTTTATTTTTGCTGTCAGATCGCTATTCGTTTTATCTAATTCTGTTTTCTTCGCATCGAGTTCTTTATTTCGGGCTTCAAGCTCAGCTTGAACTGATTTATTCTGTTTTTCATAATAGTCGATCGTATTTTGGTTTGAGGCAATCAGCTGGTCTTTGGCATCAAGATTGACGGCACTGATAAACGAATTAACCTGACGATCATAGGCCAAAGCTAAACTAAGGCTTACCAATATCACAATAAATAGCGTTACTGAAAAGCGCAGGAATTCTCTGTTCACAATTTCAGCATACCATACCATCTTGAGCCATATCATACCTTTTGGTATGATTAACAGGTGAACATCACTCGCCAACAACAAATACTTTCCCATATTAAGCGAATTGTCTCGACTGAACTGAGTCAAATTGATCATGAACTATTTCATGCCGTTGTCGTGACTGATGTTTTACTTTCTAACGATGGTCATGAATGCCGAATTTGGGTGGATGCGCCGGACGATATTGTGACAAAATTAAATGGCGAGCATCATCGAGAAATTCAACATGCCTTCCTCAAAAAATTCGCCCGTAAAATCGTCCCAAAATTACAATTTCTTAAAGATGATGGCAGAGTTACCAAACTTGAATCGCTCTTAGACCAACAGAAGGACAAATCATGACCCATAGTCAGCGATTTGGAGTTGTTTCAGTCATTGCTTCCAGTTTTGTTGTCTGGCTCTATGTAATTACCCAGGTACAACCAAATAAAAATGATATCTTAATGATAACGACTTTTTTTATTTCACTTATTGTTTGGCTGGGGAGTTTGATTGCCTATACCATCTACTCCAACCGAGTAAGACGAGATAATCGAGAAATCATATTTGCTCATATTCAACCTTCAATTCGTCAGGGATTTCTCATCTCAAGCACCATTGCTATGCTGCTTTTTCTTCAACTCATTCGTGTGGTTACTATTTGGGATGCAATTCTTGTCGTTCTGGTGGCCGTTCTGTTTGAATCAGCGACTCGCCATAACACAGGTAAATTAAGGCGGTAATTATGTCACAAGGCACCCTCCACCCTATTACTCATGTTCTGCGCGTGGCCGTATCTGCGTTCGGCGACATGGGGTTTGATATTGTTGATGCTCCTGAAGTTGATACTGCCTGGTACAATTTCGACTCACTCCGTATGCCGGAAGATCATCCGGCACGTCTTGGTCAGGATTCATTTTGGCTCAAAGATGGTCGATTGCTGCGGACACAAACCACAAATATGCAACTCCATGCTACCGAGCAGAAACGCCCTCCTATTCGAGTCATGCACTTTGGACCTTGCTATCGTAATGACGCGACAGACATCACCCATGACGTTATATTTACCCAACTTGATTGTTTGGCTATTGATGAGGGAATTACCCTAGCTAACCTGCTTTCGACGCTCGAAACATTCATTATTCGTTTATTTGGAACGGATGTGAAATACCGTTTTCGACCACATAACTTTCCATTTACCGAGCCAAGTGTTGAAGTAGATATTTGGCATAATGGAAAATGGATCGAGCTTCTCGGCGCCGGTATGGTCCATCCAGAAGTTCTCAAAAATATGCAAATTGATCCCTCTAAATATTCCGGTTTTGCGTTTGGGATTGGCATTGATCGAATTGCCATGTTCAAATGGGGAGTAGAGGATGTCCGTCAATTACATATGAACAAACTCAGTTTCCTCAGACAATTTAAGGCCCCGGTATGAAATATCTTTATTCTTGGCTCAAAGAGTTTTATCCGAATATTCCTTCCCTCGACTCAATAGAGTCGATATTGGCTGATATTGGCCATGACAGTGAAGGTATTGTTCCAGCTAACTATGAAGGTATTAGCGTGGCTGAGATTTCTGCCGTAGGGAATCATCCCAACGCCGACACGCTTTCTTTAGTGACCGTTAAAACTACCTCGGGAGAAAGAGAAGTGGTATGCGGTGCTCCCGACCTTAAAGTTGGACAAAAAGTTGCCTATGCGGCAATCGGTACAACCCTCCCGTCTGGAATGAAAATCCAAAAAGCCAAAATCCGTGGCGTTGAATCAAGTGGGATGCTCTGCGCGGCTGATGAACTTGGACTCTCTCATAATCATGCTACACTTTTGCCACTCCCTGACTCTGCCGAAGTCGGTCATTCGATCAAATCTTATATTGAACCTGACGCAGTTATTTCTCTCGAAATCACTCCCAATCGAGGTGACGTCTTATCCCATTTTGGTTTAGCTCGCGATATTGCGGCTAAAACTGAATCGATAACACTCCAACCCAACTTTCTCACCCCAGAATATACCGGTAAAACAGAAGAAATAGTTCGGATCGATTCAATTCATTCCGACGTCAACTCTTTTAGTCTGGCTGGAGCTTCAACTGAAGCAGAAAGGTATCACACACCTTTATTGATGCAGAGTCGATTAACTCTTTTAGGTGCTCGTTCAATTAATCTTGCGACTGACATTACCAACTACGTCTTGCTTGAGTACGGACAACCACTCCACGCGTATAATCAGGAATTGCTGAGTAGCAATCCAGTCTTTGGAGTCAGACGCGCTCACGATGGTGAAACATTCACTGGTTTAAATGGGATGACGTATAATCTTACGCCTCAGAGCTTAGTCATAGTGAATAACGACAGCCCCGTGGCTCTTGCTGGTGTCTTGGGAGGAGATGCAACAAAAGTTGGCGATACTGCCCGGAATATCGTTTTTGAAAGTGCCAACTTTAATTCTCGTCAGATTGCTAAAACTGTTCGTGGATTGGGAATACTGACTGATAGCGCCCAGCGTTTTAGTCGAGGAGTTGATCCAAATTTACGACTTCAGGCCCTAGCTCACGCTCTGGCACTATGGCAAAAGACCACCAAGGGCAAAGCTTACGAACCAATTGAAAAAATCAATCATTCTCCGACCCCCGTCAAAACATCGTTTACCGCCGAATCAGCCAGCACATTTATTGGAACGCAATTAACTGAGGAGCGGATCTCGACCATCCTGACCGCTCTCGGCTGCGAGATTAATATCAATGAGATAGAGATTGAGGTCATGCCACCGACATGGCGCTTTGATTTATCGTTGGTTGAAGATTATTACGAAGAACTCGCCCGGTTAGTCGGTTTGAATAATTTAAATATGACCCCCTTATCAGCCAGCGTCCCGCAATGGAAACGATCAAAATTCTGGCGCGAAGAAGCGGTAAAAGATACACTGGTGAACCTTGGGGCAAATGAAATAAGCACCTATCCATTTATTAAAGAAACTGAGCTCGCTCATTTAAATCTTGTCCCCGAGCCAATGGAATTAGTTGTACCCGCTCTTGCAGAAAAACCGCTCATGCGACCAACCCTCATACCGGGAACCCTACTGACAATTTCAACTAATCCAGAAATTCCACAAATTTATTTGTTCGAAATGGCCAAAGTCTACCACCCAGACCGAGAGGTAGAAACGCTTTGTATTTCCGCCAGTGGGAACAATCTCGCCGATATTGATAATTGGTGGAAAAACATTTTTGAACGACTGCGTTTACCCGTTGCTTCATGGATGACTCGGATTATTAGCTTACCGGACGAGGTCCGAAATGATTATAAAATACGAAAACTTAACGTTACCGTCTTAGAACTACCTGCGGAAGAGATTTTGAGTTTGAAGCAATTTGAATCACCTCAAGTGATGGCAACTGATTTGGATGCTATCCATTACTCACCAGTAGCTAAACACCAGTCAAGCCGACGCGATATTGCCATTGTTGTTGAAAAAACTCATTCAATCGATGATATCACCCAGGTTATGACTCAATTCCATCCCTTTATTATTGCCGTTGAGCTATTCGACACCTATACTGATACTAAACTTGGTGATGATAATTATTCTTTGGCCTTTCACGTTTTCTACCAATCGCCTGATAAGACCCTCACGGGTGAAGAAGTTCAATCAATCCATTCGAGTCTCGAAAATTTTCTAAAGGAACACTACCATGCCACTATCCGTTAAACAACGCATCTTTATTGGCACCCTCACCGAACAAGTCGACCAAAACGTCACCATCGCCGGTTGGATTGCCACAAAACGACATCATAGCAAAGTTGTGTTTCTTGACATTAAAGACAGCACTGGCAAGGTTCAAACGGTGGCAACGGCCGACCAATCATTTTTTACTGAGACGGCCGAGGCCAAGGAACAGTCTTCCGTGATACTTTCGGGTACTGTCGTTAATCGACCTGATAACCTCAAAACTGACGAACCGAACGGATCAATTGAAATTCAAATTACCGATCTGACCATTATCACCCCAGCTCAAGAATTTCCCTGGGGGAGTCAGAGCTCTGATTTGGTGAATGAAGAGCTCCGAATGCAGTATCGCTACTTAGATATGCGTAATGATCGGGTTAAAGCTAACCTACAGTTACGTAGTAGAGTTATTCACTTTTTACGTAACTACCTCCATGATCAGCATTTTACTGAAGTAGAAACACCCTATATCACGAAAGGAACACCCGAAGGGGCACGGGAGTATCTGGTGCCGGCGCGCCTTCAACCCGGTCATTTCTACGCTTTACCGCAATCACCACAGCAATTTAAACAGCTTCTGATGGTCGGTGGCCTTGATCGTTATTTTCAGGTCGCTCGTTGTTTTCGCGATGAAGATCCAAGAGGGGATCGACAGCCAGAGTTTACTCAGCTCGATATTGAAATGAGTTTTGTTGATCAAGAGATGATCCTCGAGTTTGTCGAGAAGATGTTCACATCATTAGTTGAAACAATTACTCCCGAGAAAACAATCCGTTCTAAACCATTTCCTCGACTTACCTATGCCGAGGCGATGGAAAAGTACGGAACAGACAAACCTGACTTACGACAAGATAAGAACAATCCGAACGAATTAGCTTTTGCCTGGATAACCGATGTCCCGCTTTTTGAGTACTCGCAAACTGATAAAAAATTGGTCGCCACCCATCACTTATTTACCCGACCAAAAGCCGGCGATGAGACACTCATTGATACCGAACCGGAGAAAGCGTTGAGTGACAGTTATGACTTAGTCCTCAATGGCTATGAAGTTGGTGGCGGAAGTATGCGTATTCATGAAGCCGATCTCCAACAGAAAATATTCAAAATTCTTGGAATTAGTGACGAGGAAGCTCAATCTCGATTCGGTCATATGTTAGAGGCTTTTCGGTACGGCGCTCCGCCTCATGGCGGGATTGCACCCGGAATCGACCGATTAGTCATGTTGTTAGCTGGTGAACCAAATATTCGGGAAGTTATTGCCTTTCCAAAAACCGGTGACGGACGAGATTTGATGATGGGTGCCCCGTCGACAATTAATGAGACGCAGCTCAAAGAACTCCATATCCACATCGATGAGCCAAACACCCGAGCGGCTCAATAAAATATTAGCTCAATCAGGGCTCGGATCACGACGGAGTGTCGACAATCTTATTGTGGCAAAACGCATAACCGTGAATAACCGACCAGCCCAGTTGGGTGAAAAAGTTACGGCTAGTGACGTAATTAAGTTTGATGGTAAAGTCATTAATCACCACAAACCTGAAAGAATACTTATCGCCTTTAATAAACCGCGGGGGATTACCACGACAAAAAAAGATCCTCATGCCAAGGTGACCGTGATGAATTTTCTCCCGAAACAATATCAACATCTTAACCCGATCGGACGGCTTGATCGTGATAGCCGCGGCCTGCTACTCTTTACCAATGATGGTGATTTGGCATTACGCTTAGAACATCCTCGCTTTAAACACGAAAAGGAGTATAAGATCGAATTTGTCCCCATCAATAAGAAACGCGCAGAGACTTTTACCGAAGATATCAAGCGATTAAAACATGAAATTATTGACCCAGAGATACAATCTAAGCCACCTACTGTGCTAGACAGTAGCTTTGATCCAGTAAAACAGAGTGGTAAAGCCACTGTTATTTTACAAGAAGGACGAAAACGACAGATTCGGCGACTTTTCTCCGTTCTCGGTTATACGGTTACCGATCTCCTTCGAACACGAGTCAACTCAGTTACACTGGCCAGGCTGAAAGAAGGCGAGTATGCTACTATAGATTTACAACATCTTAAATTATGAGCGCTTCACTTGGTAATCGCATTCTATTGATTGCTGCGTTAGTTTCTATTGCGGTTTTGGTTGGTAATGGTGCAGCTCATTTTTATCATCCTGGCCCGGCCTCAACATCAAAAGTGATCGCCGCGGCGGAAGTATCTGATTTTAAAACGAAGTTTGAGGCACTGACCCCACCCGACATCGCCTTGCCGACTATTCCAACCACCAATGTGCCTATTTATGCTAAGTCATACGTCGTAATTGATCATGCCACAAAGTATCCGATCAAAGGACTCAACGAACACGATAAGCGACCAATTGCGTCAACCACGAAAATCATGACGAGCTTAGTCGCCCTCGATGTGTATCCGCTCGACAAGGTTATTACTGTGAGTCGAGATGCGGCAACTATTAGCGGCTCCGAAATTCAGTTGATGACGGGCGAAACAATGACCGTGGAAAATTTACTCTACAGTCTCCTTATGAATTCGGCGAATGACGCCGCTTATAGCTTTGCTGACGCTTACACCTCAAGGCAAGCATTTGTTGATCTCATGAATAAGAAGGCAGCTGAATTAGGGTTAAGTGATACCCATTATATGGATCCAGCGGGATTAGATGATACGGGTTACTCTTCTGCCCATGATCTAGCGATTTTAACCGACTATGCTCTCGACAATCCACAGTTTCGCAAGGTTGTCGCCACCCAAAAATTTTCTGCTTGGTCAGCCGACAAAGTTTATGTTCATGAACTCTCTAACTCAAACCGGTTGATTATGCCTGATGAACCACTCTATTATCCTCAAGCTATTGGAGTAAAAACCGGTTTTACGTTCGATGCGGGTCATTGTCTTGTCGGGGCGGCAGAGTATCCTGACCATTCGAGACATGTCGTAGTTATTTTGCATACTAATGATGAGACTTCTAACGACGCCTCGGCTCGAGAAGCGAGAAAGCTTCTCGACTGGACCAGCCCGTAGCATATAATTTTTCTCTTAGAGAAACCTCACTTGACGGGCGGATTATACATGCTAGTATGCCAGTATGATTTGCGTTTCTTCCGTTCAACTTGATCTTTCAGGCTTTGAAACGAGCAACGAGGCACAATGGAATTAGATATTTCATTATTTAATAAAATTCTCGTCTTTGTTGAAGACCATGGACAAGTTGGATTGAGCGAGCTGGAATATTTTGGGAATAAACGCCAAGCTTTGGGCGCTCTCGGACGACTGGAGGGATTAAATTACATCCAGCGAATTAAATCCGACGATTCGGAATATTTTGTTTTAACTGAAAAAGGGGATGCCTGTTTATCAGATATTTTATCTCGTTTGCCTGATCCAAACCACACCTGGGATAAAAAATGGCGAATTATTCTTTTTGATGTCCCAGAGTCAAAACGAACGATTCGACAAATGTTTCGTCTTAAATTAATGGATCTCGGTGCACGCATGCTGCAATCGAGTGTTTGGATTACCCCCAACCGAGATGTTGTGGATCGTTTTAATTCAATCATTACCGAAACTGACCTAGTCGAATCAGTCCACTTTTTTGAATCTGATCATGTTGGAGGTAATCAAATAGATGTGGTCAAGCTATGGGATCTTCCCAAGGTGGCTGAAGATTACCAGAATCTCTTTCAACAGTTTCAAAAAGAGTATCGGCAATTAAAAAATCGTCAGAACCGTTCTTTTTTTGCTAAATGTATGGTCGTAAACCTAGCTCTTCATTGCAAAAATGATCCGCGGCTGCCAGCCGAACTTATGCCTAAAAATTGGGTCGGCTATGAAGCGATTACATGGTATGAAAAACTGCGGGTCTACTGCAATGGAGCTGACTAAAGCACATTGACAATCTCAAAATTAGAAGTATATAATAAATCACAAAGAGAGGAGTGTATATGTCGCTACAGTGGTCTTCAGTTACTCGGGACGCCCTGATCGAGGGTTGGTACCGGATTGTGAATTCATTGCCCAATTTACTTGGCGCAATTGTCATTATGATTATTGGCGTACTGGTGGCCAATATTTTAAAATGGCTGATTGAACGGTTAGTATTAGCAATTCGTCTACAGGAGGCTTTTGAGCAGCTTGATTTTGCGAAAAGTTTAAAAAAGGCCGGCTTGAGTACTAATTTAGGAGCATTACTCGGGGAATTCGTCCGCTGGGTTATTATTATACTTTTCCTTCTACCAGCCGCAAGTATACTTGGTCTCTCTCAAGTCAGCAGTGTACTGAATCAAATTATCGCTTATCTTCCTAATGTTGGCAGCGCTATTATTATTCTCTTCATCGGTGCTCTATTTGCTGAATTCCTAGGTAATGTTATCCGTGCCACCGCAGCCGGGTTAGGTACACGAGCTTCAGTAGGTTTGGCCGTTGTGGCTCGATATATTATATATGTCTTTGCCGCCCTGGCTGCTCTATCCCAACTGGGAATTGCTCCGCAAATCATTAATATTGTCCTAACTGGTATCGTCGCCGCTTCAGCTATTGCTTTTGGACTGGCCTTCGGTTTGGGTGGAAAAGAAGCTGCTGCAGATTTGATAGCCAAAATTCGCCAAGATTTCTCGAAATAAAAGCTTCGCTTTTGATTCGCTAAATGAAGTAAAATCATCTTGAAATAAATATGGTACGATCCGATCTATTAACTCTTATTATCCGCCTCGTAATTGGTTTTATTGTTCTTGGACTAGTCTTATACCTCATTTTTGGCTGGGTTAAGCGTCGAAGGGCAGTGGTAATAACACCTACTCCGACTTCCTCGCTCCCTGTAGCTATTCTTACTCCAACCCCAGAAGTAACACCGACACAGTTACCAACAATAGAGCTAAGCAAAGATGGATCATCAAAAGATGATGGCCATTCAAATGATACTGATAATAAATCACCGCAAGCTATAGAAGAAATAACTTACACGACGCACACATATGAAGTCAAACATTATGAATACCAAGATATGGTATCTGCCGAAACGGAAAGCGGAGACGCACATGCCCAAGCATCAGCTGGTCCAGGTTGGGCTGAGGCATCTGCTTCGAGTGACTAGGAACCTGTCTTAAAATCTGCCTGATAGCGAAAACGAGCAGATTATAAGCGAACGCCCCGAACTTACGAGGAAGAATAGTTTACACTATTTTGACGAGTGATTCGTGGCGTGCAGCTCTAATATTCTCGTTTGCAGCTTAAGGTTTGATTTATAAGATAGGTTCAAGCGTTAAGCGTTCGCTTCGATAAAGTTGCGCACCGCCAAAGAGGCAGCCGCTTGTTCTGCGGTTTGTTTAGATGACCCTTTAGCTTCTGCAACCAGTTTGTTACCGAGATACACCGCTACGGTAAATTCTTTAGCATGATCTGGTCCCTCTTCCCGGGTTACGGAATAGTGCGGAGTAATTCCGACCCGAGCTTGGGTAAGCTCTTGGAATTTACTTTTGGCATCAATATGAAGCTCTTTTGAAAGAATGTCTGGCAAGCGAACGGTGATATGTTCATCAATAAATTTCCTAGTCACTTCTAACCCGGAATCGAGATAGATAGCGCCTAGCAGGGCTTCAAACATGTTGGCTAAGAGGATTTGGCGGGTTTTACCGCCGGATTTTGCCTCTCCACGAGATAACATTAACCATTGACCCAAGCCAAGCTGACCGGCAACTTCAGCTAAATGTTGACCACGGACTAATGCGCTTCGCCAGTTGGTCAGTTCACCTTCTGGATTAGGATAGTTTTTATAAAGGAACTCAGTCACAATTAATTCTAGAACCGCATCCCCAAGAAATTCGAGACGTTCGTTATGGCCAAGTTTACTGCCAGGGTTCTCATTGAGATAAGAACGATGAATAAAGACCTGGCGGAGTAGATCATCGTCTTTAAATTCAATGTCGATCGCTTGAGATATTTCTTTAGTTTGATCCTCGGTCAACATGCGTTAAACCTTACTTTACTTCTTCTTGGGATTCTTTTTTATAACGATCGGATTGCCGATAAATCGTTCCCAAAACTCCATTAATAAATCGTGACGAATTGTCCCCCCCAAACGTCTTAGCCAGTTCAACGGCTTCATTGATAGCAACTTTACCCGGCACATCAGATACATATAAAAGTTCAAACAGTGCCAGTCGAAGGATAGATTTATCAATGACAGAAATCTGATCGAGCGGCCATTCAGGAGCAGTCTTTGTTACTAACGTATCAATTTCCGTCTTGTGATCCACAACTCCATCGACTAAATCCTTAGCAAATTGCCCGTCCTCGCCGACGTGATCACTGGCTTCGATATTGTCTTCCAGCAAGTCGGTAATTGGTTTATTGGGCTGGAAATCCCATTCATACAGCGTCTGCATTGCCAGGGTACGTGCCAGATGACGGTTCATAGTGCCCTTCTTAACTTATTTTGATTGAGCTTTTTGAGGAATTGCTCGTTTACCGCGATAATAACCGCAATTTAAACAGACCGTATGCGGTGATACGGGAGTATGACAGTTGGAACATGAAGTTACTGCGACTGATTGCAGCTTTAAATGACTGCGGCGATTGCCAGACCTGGTATGAGATAAACGTTTTTTCGGTTGCGGCATAGTTATTTAATCCTAACAGTTCTTTATAGCGATGTGTATATACGCATCTTCACGTGTTCGATAACAGAGTTATTTTACCACGAAATTAACGATTCGTCCAGCAACAAAGATCGTTTTGATGATATTATTTTCATCCAATTGAGACTTTGCATGTAATAATCGCTTAGATTCGTTAATGATTTTTGACTCATCCGCCTCCCGGTCTGCCTCTAACGTACCACGTAACTTCCCATTGACTTGTATGGCGTAGATTACTGTTTTTTCTGCCGCAACTTCGATTACCGGCCACTGAGCATCAAAAATCGAGGTGGAATGGCCCAAAATCGACCATACCTCTTCAGCTAAATGAGGCATGAATGGCGAAAGTATAATGGCTAAGATTTCAGCTTCGTGTTTATTAAGCCGGACATCTTGGAGCTCGTTAGCGGCCGTCATGAGAGTACTGATACAGCGGTTGAAGTAGAGATGTGGCAATAGATCGGAAATTGCTTGATAGGCTTTTTCAATCGGTGGCCGGACGGTTTCATTATTTGAATCGATTTCGACGTTGTGAAAAATCTGCCAAGACTTATCCATAAAACGTCGGACGCCGAGAATTCCGTTTTCCTGCCATTCCACATCCTGATCTCCTGGTCCCATAAACAATATATATCCTCGGAGGGCATCGGTACCGTGCCTTTTAACAATATCGTCAGGATTAACAATATTCCCTTTTGATTTCGACATCTTACTACCGTGGAGATAGACAATACCATTCCCGTAAAACTGCTTAAACGGTTCGTGAAATGAGACATAGTTAAGTCGCTGTAAAGCCTTGGTCACAAATCTCGCATAGAGCAAATGAAGAATCGCATGTTCAACTCCACCGACATAAAAATCGACTGGTAACCATTTTTCAACTTGCTCTTTACTAAATGGTTCTTTATCGTTCTTTGGATCAGTATAACGAAGGAAGTACCACGATGAATCAACAAACGTGTCTAATGTATCAGTTTCACGAGTAGCTGAACCACCACAGTTTGGACACGACGTATGTTTAAAGGTTGGATGACGGTCGAGTGGAGAACCGCCCGTCGGCATAAATTCTACGTCGGTAGGTAATAGTACGGGAAGGTCAGATTCCGGAACAGCTTGTTCACCGCATTTTTCACAGTAGATAATCGGGATCGGGGCGCCCCAATAACGTTGCCTCGAAACTAACCAGTCACGGAGTCGGTATTGAACCGTCCATTTTCCGCTACCTTTTTTTTCGAGTGCCTCGACAATTGCCTTGCCACCCGCTTCGTTCGTCTGATCATTAAAGTCATCAGAGTTAATCATTGTTCCAGGTTCAAGATAGGGAGCATCGTCATTGACCACACCCTCTGGCGGGCTGATAACATACGCAATCGGTAATTTATAATCGCGGGCGAAAATAAAGTCTCGGCTGTCGTGCGCTGGCACTCCCATGACCGCGCCGGTACCGTAGGTACCCAAGACATAGTCGGCCACCCAGATCGGGATGTCCTTATCTGTAAGAGGATGCTTAGCATAAGCGCCGGTGAAAACGCCGGTCTTTTTACGGTTTTCAGTCAATCGTTCGATTTCGCTTTCTTTTAGTGCCTGTTCTTGATAGGCCGTGACAATGTTCTTTTGTGATTCAGACGTTATTAACTTAACGAATGGATGTTCAGGGGCTAAGACAAGGTAGGTGACTCCCATCAACGTATCCGGTCGTGTGGTAAAAACCTTAATTTTTTCGTTCGATTCCGTGATGGGAAAGTCAATTTCTGCGCCTTCACTTTTGCCAATCCAGGCCCTCTGAAGGGTTTTCACCCGTTCTGGCCAGGTAAGACCGTCGAAATTTAACAGATCTTCAGCGAAATCGGTAATTTTGAAAAACCACTGTTTGAGCTCTTTCTTATTGACTTCCGTACCACATCGTTCACAACGACCACCTATCACTTGTTCGTTGGCTAAAACGGTTTGATCTTTCGGGCACCAATTAACTAAAGCCGATTTTCGATAGGCCAGATCGTTATTATAAAGTTGTAGGAACAACCATTGGGTCCAACGGTAGTAATCCGGGGAGCTGGATACTGAATGGGTAGACCAGTCGTACATTGCACCAAGTTCGTGAAGCTGACGGGTAAAATTGGCGATCGACGTTTTAGTATAATCAGCTGGATGAGTCTTATTCTTAATGGCGGCATTTTCTGCTGGTAACCCAAAAGCATCGAAACCAACTGGGTGAAGAACTTTTTTTCCTTTTAACGTTTGATAACGAGCCCATGCATCAGCAATCGTATACGGACGCCAATGCCCTGTGTGCAAGCCGTCGCTCGACGGGTAAGACCACATATCTAAACAGTAATATTTTTCTTCGCCAGGCTGGAGTTTATAGCTCTCCCATTCTTTAGGCCAAATATTCTGCCATTTTTGTTCGATTTGGTGTGGATTATATTTCCGCGCTTTCATAGGGTAATTTTACCCTGAACCAGATAAAACTTCAATTAGACTTTCATGAACTTTCCAAATTGGAGCTATTTCAAGGCAGAGTTGAGTACTGGAATGAGACGTACTTAAATGTACGTCGAATGAGGAACGGAAGTGATAACGCAGAAAGAGCCCAATTTCGGAAGTT
>JBGPML010000002.1:0-39904 GCA_041486955.1 Patescibacteria group bacterium | reverse complement strand
TGGTGGACCATCGCGGATTCGAACCGCGGACCTTCTCCTTGCAAAGGAGTTGCTCTACCAACTGAGCTAATGGCCCATAATGCTATCAGACGGATTATTTAACCCGTCTAAAACAGACTAATTATACCTAAATTCAGACGTTTTTTCAAGGCTTAAGCAGATAAAGCAAACTGGCACCAGCCAGAGTAATCTGGGTTGAAATCCCGATTAACCAGTTTTTCGGCATGGGGAAATATGGTTTCCAGATCGCGTGAATATCGTCATGAAGTTCATGAAACTCGCGCAAGCCAGGTAACTGACGAGTTTTTGTATTCCAAAATGGCACGTTATCAACAAAGTCAGGCAAATATCCGCCAATTGCCCCCATAATAAATGGCGTGATTAACGGAAAACTAAAAAAAGAAAACCAGAAAAACAGGGTTACCAGTCCGGCAATCGCACTGTCGGTAATCGCAAAAATATAAACTCCTTTTGTCCATTGCAATTCGCCATCAATAAATGGAGCGGGGGGATGATCAATATGGGGAATGAGGTCGCAGACTAAATGAGACACCACCCCGGCCACAAGCGCGGCTGTGAGACTTCCTGTGGCAACACCAACGGCAGTACCGACAGCGCCGCCAATTATTACGTGAGAAGTAGCAATCATATTTTGATTCCTTCGGGGTATCTTTTTTTAATAATCATTAACTCAAATCGAGTGGGCGTATTTAATGGAAGATTTTCTATTTCTGACAAAGAAAACCAGCCGATTTCCTCGCATTTTTCAGGCTCAACTATTTGAGGGTCACCCTTAACTATTTTACATAAATATCCTGGTGATACCCAGTGCTGTTTCTCTTTTGGCAAAACCGAGTCGCTCACGCCGATGAGTTCGATAATTTCAATATCAACCCTATACTCTTCTTTCATTTCCCGCTTTAGGGCTGATTCAAGCGTTTCGCCAAATTCCACACCACCACCCGGAAATTCCCAAAATTCAGGTTCATTTCGGACATTTTTGCTCCGTAGCGCTAAAAAGAGCTCGCCATTCTCATTCACAATAGCTCCTCCTGCTCCAATACCAATATAATCTGAGCCTGGTTTCATCAATTAAATTCTTTCCTATGTTCTCCCAGTGGGTGTACATGGACTCTCCGCCAGTTGGCGGACCATGGACCCCGTCCTTATCCGCGTAGCGGGAAATTAAAACTCTTTTTCTTATTCCTTCCTGGTGGGCGTACATGGACTCGAACCATGGACCTCGTCATTATCAGTGACGCGCTCTAACCAGCTGAGCTATACGCCCCCAGGAAGAATTATGAATGAAGTTTTAATTTACAGTCGACGTGCTCTTCCTCCAGCCAGCGGACAAATAAGCTACGACTAGAGGAAGTCCCTGTGGGATGACCGAAGGGAATCCCCTTGCGAGATATGCCCCAGGAGAACAAACGAACGTTATTACTCTGTAAATTGTACTAAATATTACACCTTTTCACAAGTCTAAAGCCAGCTCACTGAGCTGGCTTATGCTTCACCCCCTTCAAGTGTCAAATGGCGCCAGGGCGGCCGCCGGAAAAGCTGAAACACCCCCGGGTGGATTCGAACCACCAACCTTTGGGTTAACGGCCCAATGCTCTGCCAATTGAGCTACGGGGGTACGGCGCAACTCGAGTTGCGCCGTTCACTACCCACATAAGGCCTTAAGATCTGTGGTCATTCCCACCCGCTGTTGCGGGCACAGTCCAATCGGCATGAAGCGCTGCCCGGGCAGCAGCCGCCGGCCCCGCTCCTCGAAGTCGAGATGTTGATCGATGAGTCGACACATTCGCGTTGCTTCATCGACCAGGTTCTCCCAACCTGGCACTACCGGTAAGTCGGGGAGCGTTGTGGTCGGTGATTCTTCCAGCTCTCTTGCTGGTGTCAGAGTTGGCATCTTTCCCTCCTTCCTCGAAGATGACTCTGTTACTATTGTTACTCAAAAATATATTATTTAGCAATAAAAAAATGCGGCCGGGCTCTGCCCGACCGCTATTTCCACTACCCCGTATCCCCAAGGCCTCCGGACGGACTCGAACCGCCGACCTCTTGGATTTGCCCCAAGCGCGCTATCCCACTGCGCTACGGAGGCGGGAGCGAGACAGAGCTCCCCCTATTCAAGGAGATGTCCCGCCTGGTCCTTGCCGCGAATGCGCGACGACCTCTTGAAAAATGTCAGCGACTCGCAGATCCCGGTTTACCGGGAGAACACCATAGGAATACTGCCCGGAAGCCCCTCTAACCTGAAGGCACATCCAGCCGTGAATTCTGGGCCGTAGACCTCGAAGTGGTTCCGAACCTGCTCTTGAACGGCGTCGGTGTCGTGCGGATTCCGAAGCTGAAGCTCTTCGCATCGGGTCCGGCCATTTCCACTCTCTGCTTTTGCCCAAACTCTCATGATCGGCATCCTCCTCATTTGGTCGTATGGGATTTTATTCATTATAAAAAACCCCAACAAATTGGGCAATAGCTAACGACAAATTGGAACTATATAAAACCTTCAAAGCACAGATATTTGGAATGAGAACAAAAAATGCAGTTATCCGGTGCCCCAATATGTCATTGCTTTGAGGTAAATCCAAATAAAAAACTCTTAGTTTGAGACAAGAACAAGGCGGTGTTGAGAATCGTACTGAGACGTACTTAAGGTACGTTGAAGGAGACTCGGAAACACTAACGCCGTTATTGGCCAAACCAAGAGTTTTTAACAGAGACTGTGCGGTTGTAAGAAACTAACGTGCTAAACCATACGTCTTTCAACGCAGGTTCGACCTGGTCTCGCACAAAAAATGTTCGAGACTATTCCTTTTAGAAAGGAGGTGATCCATCCGCAGATTCCCCTACGGATACCTTGTTACGACTTAGTGCTCCTTGCTGACTTCACCGTGGCAGGCAATAATAAATGCCTGATTCGGGTGCCGCCAACTCGGCTCACTTGACGGGCGGTGTGTACAAGGATCGAGAACGTATTCACCGTGGCATAGCTGATCCACGGTTACTAGCGATTCCGGCTTCATGAAGGCGAGTTGCAGCCTTCAATCCGAACTGGGGCATCTTTTGGTGGGATTAGCTCCATCTCGCGATTTTGCAAACCCTTTGTCGATGCCATTGTAGCACGTGTGTAGCCCAGGGTGTAAGGGCCACGCTGACTTGACGTCATCCTCGCCTTCCTCCCTCGAAAGAGGGCAGTCTCGTCTGAAAAATCCAACAGACGATGAGGGTTTCGCTCGTTTACCGACTTAACGGTACAGCTCACGCCACGAGCTGACGACAGCCGTGCAACACCTGTCTTATCGTTCCCTTGCGGGCACAATCCTATTTCTAAGACTTTCGATAGATGTCAAACCCTGGTAAGGTTCTCCGGTTATCGTCGAATTAAACCACATGCTCCACCGCTTGTGCGATCCCCCGTCAATTCCTTTGAGTTTTAGTCTTGCGACCGTACTTCCCAGGCGGCACACTTAACGCGTTAGCTACGCTACAAGAAGGGTCGATACTTCTGATAGCTAGTGTGCATAGTTTACGGCGTGGACTACCGGGGTATCTAATCCCGTTCGCTACCCACGCTTTCGTACCTCAGCGTCTCAAATAGCCTAGCAAGCTGCCTTCGCCATTGGTATTCTTCTCGATCTCAACGGATTTCACTCCTACACCGAGAATTCTGCTTGCCCCTGCTAACGACAAGTTACGCAGTCACAGTGGCGATTTCCGGGTTGAGCCCGGGGATTTAACCACTGTCTTGCATAACCGCCTACGTACTCTTTACGCCCAATAATACCGGATAACGCTCGGGCCCTACGTATTACCGCGGCTGCTGGCACGTAGTTAGCAGGCCCTTATTCATGTGGTACCGTCATAATCGTCCCACATAAAAGAAGTTTACAACCCGAAGGCCGTCTTCCTTCACGCGGCATTGCGTCATCAGACTTTCGTCCATTGTGAACAATTCCCAACTGCTGCCACCCGTAGGTGTATGGGCCGTGTCTCAGTCCCATTGTGGCTGTCCGTCCTCTTAGACCAGCTACCCGTCACTGCCTTGGTAGGCCATTACCCCACCAACAAGCTGATAGGACGCGGGCTCCTCCCAAACCGTCTTGCGACTTTACCCAGCACTATCTCAGGCTACTACAATCACTCTTGTTTACTTTTGATATCAAGCAAACTTTGCAAAAAGTACTAACCTCAGATAGTGCTGGGACTATGGGACATTAGCCAACCTTTCGGCTGGGTATTTCCCAGTTCGGGGCAGATTCCCACGCGTTACTCACCCGTTCGCCACTAGGCTTGCGCCTCGTTCGACTTGCATGTGTTAGGCATGCCGCCAGCGTTCATCCTGAGCCAGGATCAAACTCTCAATAAAGAACTATGGACCCTCCGGTAGGAGGTTTGAGTTCTTTGTTACCCCCCTTCGCAGCAAGCTAGGGAGGGCCGTTTGAAAATAATTATTTATATTGCACTGAGTCGCTATTTTCAAAAACGACTCATTTCTTACAACCGCACAAACTCGGTTCCGCCGGGGGGCGGAATTTCCTGCTAATAGTTGCGCGGTTTGGTGGATTAAATTTTTAAAAGACTTCAAAATTTTCCGATATTGTCGGCTCTTGATCTAAAAGTAATGATACCGAAATCCAAACCTGTTGTCAACAGTATTCTCTATTTAAAAAACCCGAGCGACGAAGCTCGGTTTTTTTATTATTTACTTAGCGATTTCGTTTTGTCCAATGACGTCATCGATGAGGCCGTATTCTTTTGCTGCTTTGGACTCGAGCCAGTAGTCCCGCTCTGTGTCTGCAGACACTTTATCGAATGATTGACCCGTATTCTTCGCCAACTCTTCATTTAGTAGTTTCTTAAGTTTCAAAATTTCTCGAGCTGTAATTTCAATATCAGTCGCTTGACCTTCCACTCCACCCATAACCTGATGGATCATAACGCGGGAGTTAGGTAAGGCAAATCGCTTGCCTTTTTGTCCGCCGGCTAAAAGGAAGGCTCCCATTGAAGCGGCCATGCCCATACATATAGTAGATACGTCAGCTTTAACGTAATTCATCGTGTCGTAAACCGCTAAACCGGCAGAGACTGACCCACCCGGGCTATTGATATAAAGTTGGATATCTTTCTTGGGATCTTCAGCATCTAAAAACAGCAATTGAGCCATAACTAAATTGGCAACATGGTCGTCGATACCTGTTCCAATAAATATAATTCGATCTTTAAGCAGGCGTGAATAAATATCATAGGCACGCTCGCCAAACTGTGTTTTTTCAAGCACAGTCGGAACTAAAATTTGATTACGCAAAGATTTATATAACTCGGCGGAGCCGACACTTTGCGGAAGCGATTTGCCCAGATGCTCTGCATTGGCAGAGCCAAATTGATTTTTGGGGTTCATATAACTCCTTACAAAATAATTCTATTAACTTTATTTATACGTACGACAACTCAAAATGTCAAGTCTTCTTTACATATGAAAATTGGGCAGCGCAGTAGAGTCACTGATGCCCAATGAGTCATCTTTGTCGATCAATCAACCGAAGATGGTAAGGAATAAATAGAAAAGCTAATTCAATACTGGTCAGGACTATAAGGACTAAACAGATCAGGAAAATCCCAATCCGTTCGAGCTCCCACCGCCAGTTAACTGGCGAGACACTAAGCGGCTCCATCTTCGCCCTCCCTTAGCATTTTTCTGATTGACGTCTATTTATAGTATCGAAATTTATTTTTTTGTCGACTCACCTGTCGCAATTTCGACTAATTTAGCAATGGCAGCGACACCAGGGTTTTCGTCTTCAATCTTTTCGCGCTTCACGACTTCGCCAAGCCCAAGGCCAATAATCACCGCTTTTTCTGAATTTGGACGCATGTCTGTATGCAACTCTTCTTCTGTTTTCTTAATGTGTTTTAAATAATTATCGAAAGTTAGGCCATAAGCCTGTGTTTGTTCGCGGAGCGTATCAACCTGACGGTCAATTTCTCGCTCAACCAAACTGTTTGGCACTTCCAGCTTAACCAGCTTTTGAAACGCTTCGAGCGTCGCCGATTCGGTTTCTTCTTTAACTTTTTGAGCGGCCGCAAATTCACGCTCTTGTTTAATCGCTTCCTTAAGCTCATCAAGTTTCTTATGGCCAAATTCAACCGCTAAGGCATCATTTATTTCCGGTAACTTCTTTTCGTCTACATTGTGAATCGTCACTTCAAAGACTACCTTTTCGTCAGCTAAATCTTTGGCATGATAATCTTTCGGAAAAGCAATTTCAAAGTTATGGGTTTGCCCAGCTTTTTCACCAACAAGCTCATCCTCAAAGCCAGGAATCATTGTATTTGAACCCAAAATTATCGGGTGATTGGTACTGCCCAATCGTTCCTCCGGAATTCCATTCCGCTTACCAGTAAAGCTAATCTCGACTCGATCGCCTTCTTTGGCCGCTCGATCAACCTTAGCAAATGTGGCTCGACGCTCAGCTAAATCATGTAAAATATCGCCAATCATTTTATCGGTCACATCTTCTTGCTTTGGTGGCTTAATCTTTATTTTATTATAGTCACCAACTTGTACGTCGGGCGCATAATCAGCTTCGGCCGTAAATTCCAAAACTGAATCTTCTTTTAGCGAGCCATCGCCATTTAATTCAGGCAATTTATCCAAACTGTACTTTGGCGCTTCAATTACAATTATATTTTCTTTTTCAACGACTTGCTGTAAGAGTTCCGGCAGAGAATGATCAACAAGCTCACTCAAAATCCGTCCCTTACCAACTGTTTGGACTAAGAGCGGTTTTGGGGCTTTACCAGGACGAAACCCTTTAACTACCGCATGGGCCGTCGTGTGAGCTAACGTATGCTCTGTCTCATGAGCTAAATCCGCTGAATCGGCAGTGATTTGAATTTTCACACGAGCGTTTGGGAGTTTCTCAATCTTTGATTTCATATTTGTAACTATACCTGAAAAACAGCTTCAAGACAAGGTAACTATGGCCAAACTAGGGCCTTATTTTTCCAGAGCTTCAATACCTGGTAATTCTTTTCCGGCGATAAACTCTAGTGTAGCTCCCCCGCCGGTCGATATATAAGTAAAGCCTTTTTCGAGTTTATGTTGGTGAATCGCACCAACGGTATCCCCACCGCTTCCGATTTTAATATCAGCATCACTGGCTTTGATGGCCCGTCCGACTTCAACCGTTCCTTTTGAAAACTTTGGATCTTCAAACTTACCCATCGCGCCATTCCAGAAAAGGGTATTGGCTCGATCTATCTCTTTGGCAAAAAGCCTGATGGTTTCTGATCCAATATCAAGCATAGTGTCAGAGTGAGCAAATTCACTTATTTTTTTGCTCTCGCTCTTTTGATTGACAAAATCAATTGGGATAATTATAGGCACATCTGCCTCTTTGGCTTGGCGAATGATTTTACGGGCTAGAGTTACTTCGTCGGTTTCAATTTTGTGAGTTCCGACCCGTTTGCCCATGGCGGCTAAATAAGTTACGGCCACTAACCCACCAATGATAATTGCATCCGACCGATTAATTAAATCAGCAATTATAGGCGATTTATCACTGGCTTTCGCCCCTCCGAGCACAACGATATACGGTTCATCGGCATGATCTTTTAACGGAGTTAGTTGTATTACTTCTTCGGCGAGCTGGAATCCCGCCGCATGCGGCAATAATTTGGGAACACCAACTACCGAAGCGTGGGCTCGATGACTAACCGCAAAGGCATCGTTGACATAAACATCACCAAAACTGGCTAGTTGTTTGGCAAATCGCGAATCATTCGCTTCTTCACCTTTATTAAAACGAAGATTCTCCAGGACCGTAATTTGGCTTTTGGGAAGTGTGTGCCTAAAATCCTTGGCAAAATAGACTGATTGCCCCAATGTATCAGTAAAATAGTCGGCAACTATTTGATTAGACAGCTCAGGATCGGATTTTCCATCCGGTCTGCCTCGATGGCCCATTAAAATGAGTTCGGCTCCTTGCTTCAAACAGTATTCAACTGTTGGAATTACTGCTTTTAGGCGGTAATCGTCAGTAATCTTTCCTTTTTCGACCGGCACATCACCATCAAACCGGATGAGAACACGTTTTTTGGCCAGTGTGAGATCTTTAAGCTGCTTTAATGCCATATATCCTTCCCTCAATTTATTAGCTGGTGTGAGGAAGCAAGACGGCGCCATTCATGTCGATATGTAGATCACTCCATACTTTCATGGCTGGAAATTTCGTTTCGAGTGTGTGAACAATGTCGCTTTTTAGCTTCGGCTCAACAAGCACACCAACCGACCCACCTCCACCGGCTCCGCTACCTTTAAATGCTAACGACGGATCAATGGCTTTGATCGTTTCATATACTTCCTCAATTGCGCCGGTTGTGATATTTGGATGTAAATCTTTCTGAGCTTGCCAATTGGCATTTAACATTTCTTTATATCGTGTAAGGTCAGCCTGCCTGAGAGCATCGGCGGCCTCATCGGCACACGATTTTAATCGATGAAATGCATCAACGACTTTCGGGTTTTCTTTTTCCAATTCCGAGATAACCGTTTGATGCATATCGGAAGAAAAATGAGATTCGCCGGTATAGATAAGGATTAAACTGTCATGCAGTCTCTTAGCAAATGAAGGAGAACAATTAATTGCTTCGTGGGTAAACAATGGGTAGTTGATTTCAGAATAGGAAATCCCACCAAAACTCGCTGCCATCTGGTCTTGGGTACCGCAAGAATTACCCAGCCATTTTGTTTCCAATTCTTGGGCTAATTCCGCGAGTGCATGCTTATCTTCCAGAAGTTCGGGACGAAGCGCAGCTAAGAGGGCCACACCATAACTGGCAGAGCCACCGAGACCAGATCCCTGCGGTACATCAGATTCAACAACAATATTACCCCCGTGAATTGCATCAAGTTTCAAGGCAGCAACCGCTGCTTCGGCTAATGTTTCCGGTTTGTTCTTTTTGTTCGGAACAAAAGGTAAATTTATACTTTCAGTCTTTCCACTCGTTCTATGCTCGACATAGAGCATTTTAGAATCGTTAGGTTTATATTCAATCCGAACACATAAATCAACCGCTATATTACAACACGCTCCGTTCCCTCCTGGCATAAATGATGTGTCCGTCCAACCGCCGCAATCAAATATCCGGTACGGGGCACGGGTGTGAATCATGTTAACTTCCTTTCAAAGGTACGGTTTTATAACACAACTTTCCACCTTCTTTGAGCACTCTCCCTCTTCCGAGCCATATCCGAAGCGCATAAATCATTGGCACGATCGAGCTAAAATACTGAAGGGTTTTAATCCGTTTATACCATACCACCAGAGTACTGTCGACTATACGTTTTTCGGAAGCGGCAATACCATAATGTGACGAGAGCGTCACAATTACCGCCGGCTCATGAGGATGGTAGCCGGGAGCCACTTGAACATCTCGTACCGCTTCAATTGCCTTGGCAATATGGCGTCCATGATCGACGGCCGTATCAGCTAAACCACTATTTATAACAGAAGCGGCATCACCAGCAATCCACACTCTCGGAGCTCCGGCGGCTTGTAGGCTGCCATCGACAAGCACTCTGCCTTCTTCGTCATGACGGAGTCCCTTAATCGTTGAGACTAAACGACCTGGTTTAGAGCCAACCGTCCAAATAACAGTTTTAAGTGGCAGTGATTCACCGTCAACTTTGAGCTGCTTATAGTTTTTCCAGGTCATTTTTGTATTGAGACATACCGTGACACCCTCTTTTTTGAGCATCGCTTGAACCATACGACTGACTTTAGGCGAAAGCGATGGCACAAGCCGATCGCCAGCTTCTAAGACCGTAACCATGACTCCTTTAGCCGAAACCCCATGACGTTCGGCGGACGATTTAATATATTGGTTTAACCCGGCAGCAAATTCGACTCCTGTCAGCCCGCCTCCGGCAATAAAAAAGTGATTATGACATGGAGCGTTGGGATGTTGGCTGGCTCGGACAAAACAGTCTTCAATTCTCGTCCGAATCGCTAAAACATCTTCAATTGTTTGACAACTGAGAATATCTTCCGTTTCATCATGCTTTGTTTCAATCGGCCTCGTCAGGCTGCCAATAGCAATGACTAAATCTTCATACTTCAATCGACGTCGTTCTGTCGTAACCTGCTTGGCATCAATATCAACGACGACGACCCGCTCTTGAATGAAGCGAATATGTGTATTTTCTAATATAGACTCAAAAGGTATCGTCGCAATTCGGGGAATACGCGTTGAGACAATATCATACAGACTTGGGGTGTAAATATGATCTGGCGAGGCATCAATTAAAAAAATTGGCGTGGTTAAATCATGACCATAGCGTCTATCTAGATCAAGAGCCGCACGTAGTCCGGCAAATCCCCCTCCAATGATGATGATCGGTCGCGTTGTCATAGACGCCTCTCTACCAACCCTCTGACGGGATTAAGCGTCGAGAGTAAGCATTGTTTCAACTTGATCGATAAGTCGATGTGCATAGCCCCATTCATTGTCATACCAAGCGACAACTTTAACGAGATTCCCGCCTACTACCTGAGTAAGAGCACTATCCACGATTGATGATGCTGGTGAGCCGACGATATCACACGATACGAGAGGTTCATCGGTCACTTCGAGCAAATCTTTGAATCGATCCGATTGACTGGCTTCTTTGAGTGCAGCATTCACCTCTTCAATAGTCGTGTCTTTTTTCGTGACGAAAGTAAAATCAGACAACGACCCAACAGGAGTTGGCACACGAATTGATAAACCCTGAAAGAGGCCCTCCAATTCAGGAATGACTTTAGCGGCCGCAATGGTTGCCCCGGTTGATGTCGGGACCATATTTATTGCCGCCGACCGGGCTCGGCGCAAATCTTTATGCGGACCATCCTGAAGTACCTGGTCAGCGGTATAGGAATGAATTGTCGTCATCATAGCTTTTTCCACACCAAACTTTTCGACAATAACAGCGGCGACGGGTGCGATACAGTTGGTAGTACACGAAGCATTGGCGGCTAACACAACATTTTTATTGAGCGCTTCGTTATTAATGCCTTTGACAACTGTTGTAATGGCGTCATCCTCAGCCGGAGCGGAGAGTAATACCCGCTTGGCACCAGCGGTGATGTGTTTTTGCATCCCTTCAGCGTTAGTAAATCGCCCGGTTGATTCGATGACGACATCTATTCCGAGCTGTTTCCATGGCAATTCACTCGGCTCTTTGACCGATAATACATAAAAAGCGTGGTCATCGGTTGTAATGGCCCCGGTATATGGTGGTTGATTATCGTAAACTTTCGATCCAACTTTGGCTTTCATCTTGCCGTAGTTAGAGTCGTAGGACAATAGATGAGCGAGCGTTGGTGAGTCCGTAAGATCATTCACGGCGACAACCGATTTATGTAACCCACGTTCAAATAACACTCGATACGCCACTCGTCCGATACGTCCAAAACCATTAATGGCAATTTTGCCCATGCACCCTCCTGTATGGTTCAAATATCAAAATTGATTAGTTACGTTATCACGTATTTTCATCATACATGTGGGTGGAATACACTACAAATTGCCTTAAATCGCTTCGCCTCAAGTGAAGCGCCACCAACAAGGAGACCATCGATCGATTGAGTAATCCCCAATGCTTCCGCATTCTTTTCCGTCACACTTCCGCCGTATAGTACCGAAAGGGCTTCGCCATATTGTTCTTGAGACCAGGTTTTTACATGGTTAATAACTTTTCCAGCATAAACGGGCGTCGCCGGATTGCCCGTCCCGATCGCCCAGAGCGGCTCATAGGCAAAGATACACTCTTTGACTTGATCGTGAGTCAGTCCAGCTAAATCGTGCTTTAAATCGACTGTTATTTGGTTGGAAACATTTGCTTGCGGTGATTGTTTCATCTCCCCAAAACAGACGACTGGAGTGATCCGATTCTGCAATAACTGCTTCACTTGATCAGAAATGGCAGAACCAGTTTCATGATGAAACCGACGGCGTTCAGAATGGCCAACAAGGGAGTACGTTACAACTCCTTTTAACTGATGAGCCGAAACATCACCGGTGTACGCACCATCGTCTTCCCGACTAACTGACTGGCTGGCAATATAGAAATTGGAAGGCTTGATTCGAAGCACGTCATGAAGCGGGACGAGCCATGGTAGAGATGGCGCAATAACGATAGTCAAATTATGGTGTGATTCGGCAATACGAGCACAACTCTGACCCAGAACAATTGCCTCAGCCAGAGTGAGATTCATTTTCCAATTACCAATGACAATTCGTTTCATTTCCCTCCGTAATCCTTCCTATCCGCCCATGTTTTCAAGCACGTCTGGCGGAGGTACTTTTGGTTTATATTGCTCGTCTAGTTCCTCTCCGTAATAACCGATCGTTGGCTCATCGTGACCTTTTTTCGCCTTAGCAATATTTAATAGGGCATCATCCGCCCGACCAAAGGTCGTTCGAAGATCAGAATCGTCGTCTTCTCGTTTGGAATAACCAATTGAAATGGTCAAATTAACTAGTTGACCTTCTATTTCGACCGGATTATTGGCAACTGCTTCATATAATCTAGAAGCTAGAATATCTGGGTGTGATGTTTGGGCAATGACACAAAATTCATCACCGGCATAACGAAGCGCGACATCACTTTGTCGGAGGGTCTCCCCAACTATTTGTCCGATATGAGCAGCTATGTGCTGCAATACGACGTCGCCGCCAAGGTGGCCATAACGGGTATTGAATTGTTTAAAATTATTGATATCAATGACAAATATATGGGTATCTTGGGTTTGCTCTCTGGGTTTGACTCGTTCACGCTCGACTTCACGATTAAAAGCCTTACGATTCTGGAGACCGGTGAGATCGTCTCGGAAGGCATGATCTTGAAGTTTAAGTAATAGTTCGAACATATCAACTTCAGCCGCAGTCATATCTTCAATTGGCCGCTGGCTCAATGATTGCAATAGTTCGTAGTCTCGAGAGGTTAATGGCTCTGGTCGACGAATAATTTCTTGTGGGGGAGCATATTCACGACGTTCATCGGATGTTGGGGCATGGAACTCTTCAGCCTCTGGCGGTAAAGGAGTCAAAGTTTCGGACATTAATCCTCCTTCAATTTATTTATGGCGGTTTCGAGCGTCATATTATCGGATCTTTCACCATCACGATTTTTCCATTCTACCTGACCTTCAGGAGTTTTGGCGCCAACGGTTATTCGTACTGGCATGCCTAGCAAATCAGCATCGGCAAATTTTTCTCCAGCACTTAACGCTCGGTCATCATATATCACCAAAATTCCAGCTTCAATGAGCTGTTGATACACTGCTTCGGCTCGTTCGGTCAATCCAACGAGGTGAACCGACGCGGGTGCGACAGATTCAGGCCAAATAATGCCCTTGTCGTCATGATGCAGCTCAACTATGGTCCCCATCGCCCGACTTATACCAATACCGTAACTGGCGAGCCAGAACGGCTTTTGTACGTCTTCTGAGTCGGCATAGGTTACCGCCATTTTTTCGCTATAATACGTGCCTAAATCAAATGTATTGCCGACTTCTATCGTCTTTTCAATGGAAAATTGAGTGCCGCCGCAATTAGGACACTTGTGCCCGACTTTTTCTATAACCTCTTTATTTATGCCCATTTTACATTGATCGCAGATGTAAACTTCATCCTCACCAATCGGTGAGATGGTTTGAAACTCATGACTAAAATTATCCGTAAATACGCCGCCTGATGCGAGCGTTTCGATGACCGGAATCCCTAGCTCGGTAAAAATAGTATGATAGGCCTCTTTGACTTGATCGTAATACGTTTTCAACTCTTCGTCGGTGGCATGAGCGCTATAGAGATCTTTCATCAGAAATTCTCGTCCGCGGAGCAAACCAGACTTTGGTCTCGCTTCAAACCGAAACTTGGTTTGAAATTGATATACTTTATACGGAAAATCAGCATATGATAGCGGTTGTCGTGATAATAGATCAACAAATACCTCTTCATGTGTGAATCCAAGGCCAACTTCTCTCTCTCCGTGGTCTTTAAATTGGTACATGATGTCTTTACCCGACTCCCAACGGCCAGCCCGATCCCACAACTGTTTGTCTTGCAAGGTCGTAAAGCGGCCTTCGTAGGCACCGGTGCTATTCATGTGCTTACGGATGATCGACATAATATTTTCCATTACGACCCAGCCCATAGGCAAAAAGTTGTACACCCCGGTCATCCCTCTCTCGATAAATCGCCCACGACTTAATAGAGCTGCGTTGGCTGAATCAGCATCTTGGGGAGTCTCTCGTCGGGTCTTAAAATTATAGGTCGATAAACGCATAGTTATATTTACTAGTCTATCCGAATATTACTCGATGGCAGGTTAAATGTAAACCAAACGATGCCCAGCAGAATCTCTTTACGACAGGTGTGGAATTAACATATACTCTAGGTACAATGATAAAAATTCTTTCGATAGACGGCGGTGGAGTACGCGGGATTATTCCTGCATTAATTTTAGCTGAGATCGAGGCCATGACGGGGAAACCAATCGCCCGTTTATTTGATTTGATAGCAGGAAGTTCCACCGGAGGTAATTTAGCCCTTGGCTTTGTGAAACCAGATGCCAACGGTAATCCACAAGATTCAGCTGCGGCCGGAGCCATTTTATATGAAAAGAACTGTCCAAGAATCTTTTCACGAACCCTATCACAAAAATTCAATCCCGTTGACATCCTATTCGAGGAAAAGTTTTCCTCCGCCGGACTCCATGAAATCATGGAAGGTTATTATGGTGAAACGCGACTTGATCAGGCTATAACTCCGGTTTTAATTACAGCCTATGAAATAGAAAAGCGAACGGCCTACTTCTTCCGCAGCGAGTCAGCGAAAGGAGACGACAAGAATAACTTTTTTATGAAAGATGTCGTTTACTCAACCACGGCTGCACCGACATTCTTCGAACCAGCACGTGTTCAAGATATTGCGCGATCTGACTTTTACAGTTTTGTGGACGGTGGAGTTTTTGCCAATAATCCGGCCTTATGTGCCTATGCCGAAGCCAGAAAAATGTTTCCCTCGGAAGAAGATTTTATGATTGTCTCGCTCGGCACAGGTGAACTAACCCAACCAATTCTCTACCATCAGGCAAAGGGATGGGGGGTAGCCCAGTGGGCTCGCCCGGTTTTTAGTGTTGTGCTCGATGGTATTAGTAGTGCTGTCGATCAACAGTTATGGCAATTACTCCCGACTGGCAACACGATGGCCAATCGATATTATCGGTTTCAACCTACCCTGACACCTGAGAGCAGTTCGTTTGATAATACATCGCCAGAGAATATTGAGACATTAAAAAATTTGTCCAAAGACCTTATCACCAATAACCAGGAAGCTTTGTCGCTTCTCTGCCAACAATTGAAGCAAGACACAGACTAGGAAAAGAGCTGTTTGATTCGATCAACGAGAGCAAAATTTAGCACGTCTTGATAGGTCACAATAACGAAAAGCAACATAATCGCTGCAAGTCCAGCCATAGAAAACCACTGGCGGTACATTTGAGCTACGGGTTTTCGACGTAGCGCTTCAAGACCGACAAACAAAAGGTGGCCACCATCGAGAGGTAAGAATGGCAAAATATTAATTACCGCTAAATTGGTACTAATAAGGGCGGTAAAAGCTAAAAGTGGGCCAATACCTAGCCGACGGACAATGCCGGTCGCGGCACCAATCCCAACGATTCCACTGACGTCTTTATTGACCTCTTGTTTTACTACCAATTGCTGCACAAAGCCAATAAAACCAATAAACGCGGACTGAATTTCACTACCGAGTTCAAGCAGGGCAACGTAAGGGGCTTTATACCATAACGCACGTGAGTGGATAGACACCCCGGTCCCAATCCCCAACGCACCTTCCCCCATCGGCGGATTAACCCGGGGCGTCGCCTTGGTATCAAACTTCATGTCTTTCCTGAGCAATTTAACGGTAATTTCCTGTCCGGATAGTTCCTTAATCCGATCAGTCACAGTTTGTGTCTCGGTAATTGGTTCACCATTAATTTCAAGGATCGCATCACCGGATTGGATTCCGGCCGTTTCAGCTGGACTATTTGGTTTTACATCAACAACAATAACGCCACCCTCGTTAATCACGCCAGGATGTTTATGATACGTCATACTGAGCGGATATGAACCAATAATATAGCTCATTGTCAGCAACAGCCACGCTAATACGAGATTCATCAACACCCCGGCGATGAGAATGAGGGCCCGTTTTCCCACACTTTGAGCTAAAAATGATCCTGCTTTCCCGCTATCTTCAGATTCCCCTTCTAACTTGACGTAGCCACCAAGCGGAATTGCATTGATGGCATATTCTGTTCCTCCCCGTTTCCATGAAACAAGACGCGGTTTAAAGCCAAAGGCAAACTCGTGAACCTTAACGCCAACTCGTTTAGCGACCCAAAAATGGCCGAACTCATGGACGAAAACAAGTAATCCTAAAATAAATATAAAAATTATAAGGGTAATAAACATATAATTATTGTACTATATATATTTTGCAGTGTAGCATGAAACCGTGGGACTGTCGTATAACTTCGGATAATAAGGGGAACAATGAAAAGATTCACGTGGATTCAGACTACGCTCTTGTGGTTTGAGTTGGGTTTTCTGGGATTCGCGCTCTATCTTTTCTGGCGGCTTGAACTCCGATATTTCGTGCAAGAATGGGGCTGGGGAATGGTCCTCCTTCTCGCGATCAGGGCACTCGCCGTCGCAGCTGGACTAGAGAGATATCGTCATCGCAAGAGATGAAACAGAAAAGATCCCTGGCCGTGGCGAGGGATCTTACATTTTTATATAGTACGCAGTTCTTTCTCTTTTTCTGCGACTAACCCCTCAATTTCGCGATTAAACTGTTCTATCGTTTTATTTAAATCTTCTTCGTAGCTATAGCGATCATCTTCTGTCAGTTCACCCGATTTTACCTGTTTTTGAACCAAATCCCATACTTCTTTTCGGATATTTCGTAACGCGACTTTACCAGCTTCTGCCTTCTGATGGACTGTTTTAACCAGCTCATTACGGCGTTCCTCGGTTAAAGGTGGCAACACAATGCGTAACTGCGTACCTTCATTAACGGGCGACAAACCGAGACTGCTATTACGAATGGCTAATTCAATATCATTAATCGATTGCGGATCCCATGGCTGAATGAGAATAATAGTCGGTTCAGGGATCGCGATGGATGCAAGCTGTTTAAGCGGCATTGTGGTGCCGTAATACTGAACTGGCAATAAATCAACCAATGAAGCACTGGCTCGACCGGTCCGCACCGCACCAAATTCTGTTTTTACATGATCGAGAACTTCCTGCATTTGCCGCTTCATATCGTGCATGGTGTCAGCCATAGGGCTCCTATCGTTTGGGGGATATATGACTCATTCGGTATTCCGTACATAGAAAATTTGCCCTTACTATACCATAAAAGCCGGTAAGCATGTTACCGGCTTTTAGTTCCCCCATGTAACCTACTCTTCCCCGAGTGAGAAACGAACAAACCGGCGAATCTGAATATTTTCGCCAATTTTACCCACCAGTTGATCAACCATCTGACGAATAGTCATAGACTCATCTTTGAAAAATGGTTGAGTCATCAAGTCTTCGACGTCGGTAGGATTCATTGATGCAACATGAAGGACTAAATCATGAACAAACGTTTTAAAATCTTCATTCCGAGCTACAAAGTCTGTTTCGCAATTAACCTCGACCATAGCGCCAATCCGGCCAAGATGAGAGTAAGTTTCGACTAATCCCTGCTTTGTCGTACGATCAGCTTTTTTTGCCACAATCATGGCGCTTTTTTCTTTCAAAATTTTGCGGGCCGCGTCAACATCTCCGTTGGCCTCTTCCAGAGCCCGGTTAATATCCATCACCCCGAAACCGGTTTCTTCACGTAATTGTTTAATAACTTCAAGTGTTGCCATTCGAGGTGCTCACTTTCTTAATCGTAGAAGGAATATCGGTCGATACTTCGAGTTCGGCCGGAATAGTCCATGGCTTGTTCAATCCTTCACTCATTGCTTCGCCTATTCGTTGGAGCATATATTTAATGCCGCGTGGAGCATCATCATTCGAAGGAATAAACATATCTAATTTTGTTGGGTCGCCATTGGTATCAATGGTCGCGATAGTCATAACGCCTAATCGATTCGCCTCTTCAATCGCGATTGATTCGTTACGGCCGTCGATAATAAATAGTACGTCAGGCAATTTCGACATATCTTTAATACCATCAAAAGAACGGTGAAGCTTATCGATTTCATCCTGTATCCGTTTTTGTTCTCGCTTCTTTAGTTGAGCGAATTCCGGTGCTTGGGCTAATTTTTCAAGCTCTTCGAGATGATCGAGACTCTTACGGATCGTCGTAAAGTTAGTTAACATACCTCCTGGCCATCGGTTGGTAACATACGGCATACCTAACGCCTGAGCTAAAGCCGTTACCATCGGACGAGCCTGCTTCTTGGTTCCAACAAAAAGAACCGTTTCGCCGGCAGCAGCGGCTTTTTTCAAGATTTCCAACGCTTCTTCTAATCGATCTTTCGTCTGATTTAAATCGATCACACAAATACCGTCACGAACAGAGTAAACAAACGGTTTAGTCATCGGTGTTGAGTGCTCTTTTTTGTGGCCGTAGTGGAGACCGACGTTGTAGAGTTCTTCAAGAGTAATTGGATGCATACGTAAACTAATTCCTTTCCAGATCAACTATTTCTTCGGTGTCTTGGCAGATTTACGAGTTTCGGCCGCTTTTACTTTTTCGCGGAATCGGTCAACTCGACCAGCTGTATCAATAAACTTCTGATTGCCTGAATAATAAGGATGACATTCTTTGCAAATATCAACCTTTAAACTGTCCTTTGTGCTGCCCATTGTATAGGAAGCGCCGCAAGAACAGGTTACTTTTGAGTCGGTGAAGTATTGAGGATGAATAGAAGTTTTAGGCATAGTTTTTAAATATAACAGGTCAATGATACAAAATTTCTCTTAACCTGTCAATGACAATTCGATGCATAGCTTATAGAGAATACTCACGCCACAACAACACTTTTTCATTAACTCAAAAAGCGTATTTACCTCATAAGGTAACAATGATACCATCAATCCTGTTGGCAGATAGTTGCCACTAAGGAGTCAACGAAGCTGTCTCGCTTTGTGTGGAGAGTCCCATGAGACTGGTAAGAGGAACGTGGATTGTCTTGCTGCTGCTCGCTGCTGTCGCCTTAACGTACGGCGACAAACCTGATCCACCCCGTTCGGACCCGGGCCAAGGTCAGATTTTGTACGATGTCATGCAACTCCCGTGGCGGACGTACAGCCATGGAATCTCAGAGAATGGGTTGCTGGGCGTAAGTATGATGGGCTTTGGATTCGACTGGGAAGGAATCCAGGGAGATAGATTTGTGTATCCCCCGATTGCGAAGTACTCGGCAGCCATTCTCCAACTGCGCGAGGGTGGGTTTGAGACAGTGTATCGAACCCCGCCTGGCATCACGATGCTGAGTGGAGGAGATGGCCGAGGAAACTACCTCGGAACTCGCTCGATCTCGACCCAAACCCCATTTGCGATTGAGTCCGACGTACCGGTTTTGATCTCACCAGATGGCATCCGAGACCTACCGTTGTTTCACCCCGATTTTCGGCCACAGGTGCTAAGTCCGGTGAGAATGGTCGGCGTAGTTCCACCCCTAGGTGATTTCTTCCGACCCATCACCGGAGTCACGACTGGCCGAGTGTTCAGTTCAACGCTCGATGGCAAGCGTCCCATCGAATTACGCATCAACGGGCAGTCGGTCAATGGGCAAGCCATTTCCATTGCTGACAATGGAGATGCGATTGTCACCCTGGAGCCAGAGAGTTCCCCCTACATGCGGCGATCCCTCATCTGGCGAGCGAATGGATCAGTTGAGTTGTTCAGCCAGATCGAAATGGCGGCCATCAACTCGGCTGGAACGACTGCTGTGGGCTCGATGTGGGCAACGATCCAGTTCGTGGGAAGCAATGAAATAAGTGGAGTCATGTCCATGGCTGTTCGCTATTCGACAGCCGGCCTACAGAATATCGTCGGGCTCCGTTTCAACAGCTCCGCCTGGAGCGTGAACAATGCTGGCTGGATTATCGGCGAGCAAAATGGCGCTTCGGTATTGATCAGAGACGGCCAGATCATCAATCTGGAAAGCTCTATCGATCGCCAGCTCGGTCTGTCAAATCTCCATGCTTGGAGAATTACCAACCAGGGTCTCATTGAAGGCTCAGCTTTTGACGGCCTCGGACGATTCGTACAGATCGTCCTCATCCCAAGAGGACCATAGGCGTGCGCTTCACCGTTTTCCGCCTTCCACCTTCGGGTGGGAGGCGCTTTTTCATACCAGACACCCCTTAAATAGGCCCTAAATGCCTTTAAAACGGCTTTTTGGGCCCTTTTTCAGGGAAGAGCTCTAATAAAACCCATCCTCGAAAACATCCAGTCAAAGGCCATAAAGCGCATTCCTAGGCCTTATCCTGGATCAGGGAATATCCCTATTCATATACTATTAGGCCAATTAGCTGATATCCGATGGACATTACCCAGCTTAGGCCCTAGGGGATTGACAAACTCCTCCTTTTGTGGTATAGTCTTTAGCATCGTTGCGTAAGGAGACAAGCTGTTAAGCAGTCAACTAAACGCAATACCTTAACAACGCGCTCACCATAGCGCCCGATCCAGGAGACATAGAGAATGAAGAAGGTTTTTACCGCCGCACTTGCAGTCGTCACCCTTGCGGTCGTGGCTCAGCCGGTTCACGCCGGCGGCCCCGGGCTGCTTCCGCCGAAAAAGGCGATCAAGCAGGGCCCCATCGTATTCAACGTCGCTGCACTCCCCAGTCACCACTACATCGCCGCTATCGCGGCAGATGGAACCGTCGGACTCACACAGTTCGACTTCTCCGCCGCCCAGCACTATTACGAGACTCACCCTGACGGCCCCGGAGATCCCTCCGAAGTTTCTGGGCCAATTATCGAGGCCAAGATCGGCAAGGTCGTCAACGGCACGTTCAAAGTCACGCGGGAGTTCCCCCTCGACACGATAATTTCCGGAGGAAACAGCAAAGGCCAATTCATCGGCCTCCGCCACTTCGCGGGAGAGTCGATGTTTGACCCTGGCACAACGGTGCCAATGCTGTTCACCAGTGCCGGCAGTCAAGAGCTGCACTTCTTCGACCCGAATTTCAACCCGGAACTGATCAGCGACAACGGAATCGTCGTCGGAACATTGTACGACCCCAGCGATGAGAATAGCGGGTATATCGTGCGAACCACCCTGAACAGTGGTGCTCATGAAGAAATGATCCTCAACGGGCACCATATCTACGGTACCGCCCACGGGATCTCGGCCAACGGCAAGGTCGTGGTTGAGTCTTACGACGACAATGGATCGACTCATTCGTATGTGTGGGAACTGAACGGGAGGGTCGGCGATCTCGGGAACGTCTCGATTTCGTCTATCAACCCGGCCGGGACCGCCGCCGTCGGAACGATCTTCGACTACAGTCGTCGACCGAGCCTGTTCGGTTATATGTCCCGTGCGGTCATGTTTTCCGCCAAGGGTCGCAAAGATCTCGGGCTTGGATACCTCTCCCAGGCGAACGCTGTTGATGACGCAATGAATACCGTGGGCGTGCAGAATGGGGTTGGGTTCCTACGCCGCGCCAACGGATCGATGATCTCCCTTGATAGCTCGATCGATACTAAGCTCGGTATCACGGGAATCTACCCCGTGGACATTCGGAACGGTATCATCCAAGCAAGCGTCTACCCCGGGGATGGATTCGATGGCATCGACATCATCCTCATCCCCCGCTAACCTTTTACGGTTTCCGCTCCTCCTCTCAAGCGCCTTTCACCTTCGGGTGAGAGGCGCTTTTTCATACCCGAAGTTATAATCTTATGTTAAAATGAGCCAGTAATGAACCAAGAACTGATACGTCAATATCAAGAGCTGCAAGCTATGTTGGCATCTAATCACGACCCAGAATTTGTCGAATTGGTCAACCAAGAGCTTGATCAAGTTAAAGAGCAGATGCTGGCAACTGAGCCCGATAGTAATAAACCTGCCATTCTTGAGGTACGCGCTGGGACCGGTGGGGAAGAGGCCGAGTTGTTTGCCAGTTCCCTCTTCCGTATGTACCTCCGTTACGCTGAAAGGCAGGGTTGGCGAGTCGATTTAATCGAGCATAACGATTCTCCACTTGGTGGGATTAAGTTAGCGGTGGCGGAAATAAAAGGAGCGAATGCCTATCCACTCCTAAAATGGGAAGGTGGCGTTCATCGCGTTCAACGCATTCCTAAAACGGAAAAATCAGGCCGTATTCATACGTCCGCGGCTTCTGTTGTTGTTTTGCCCGAAGTAGAAGAGCATGACTTCACGATTAACCCCCAGGATTTGCGGATTGATGTCTACCGGGCTAGCGGCAAAGGTGGGCAGGGAGTGAATACAACTGATTCCGCAGTCCGAATCACCCACATTCCCACCGGTATTGTCGTGACCTGCCAAGATGAGCGGTCCCAATTAAAAAATCGCGATAAAGCCATGAAGGTCCTACGCAGCCGTATTAAGCAGGTTGAAGACGAGAAAAAACTGCAGGAAACTGGCGATGCCCGCCGTTCCATGATTGGATCAGGCGATCGCAGCGACAAGATCCGAACCTATAATTTCCCACAGGACCGGGTGACAGACCACCGAATCAACCAATCATGGCATAATTTAGATAAAATTCTTGATGGTGATATCGACGCAATTACACATAAATTACGCGACACGGCTCTTCAAGAAACGATTGCTCATGAAATCAACCATCAAACAGTGGCGGAATAAGGCCTCACAGGCTCTTGAGGCAGCAGGTATTACGAGCTATGCAATCGATGCTGAACTTATCTTGGCTCACGCCTTAAACCAAGATCGGGTTTATCTTATAAGCCACCCGAGAAAAGAGCTCTCCCATGAAGTGATTGAAAAGGCCGATCAACTTCTGGCTCGTCGGCTCGAAAATGAACCAATGGCCTTTATTTTGGGGGTGAAAGAATTTTACGGCTTGACCTTAAAAACTGACGCGCGGGCTTTAATTCCCCGCCCGGAAAGTGAAATTTTAGTCGAAGCCGCTCTTAATTGGTTGGAGCAGCACCCGCACCCTCAGGTAGCAGCTGAAATCGGAACTGGAAGCGGCGCAATTACTATTGCGTTAGCGAAACACGCCCCGCAGCACCATTTTATTGCCACGGACAATAGCGCGGCAGCGTTAGACCTTGCCCGGTCGAACGCTGAAAATTACGATGTTGACGTTACTTTTCTGGAGGGCGATCTCGCCACTCCACTCATTGAAGCTGATTATGTCAAAAAGATTAATCTCTTAACGGCTAATCTGCCCTATATTCCCGTTGGATTACTCAAATTGCTTGACCCAGATGTTAAGTATTTCGAACCTGACCTTGCGCTTAATGGTGGGAGGGACGGGTTAGATATTTATCGGCGCTTTTTACCTCAGGCGAAAGAATTGATTGCTCCGGACGGATTCATCCTCTTTGAACACGATTATGATCAAGGTCAAGAAATGCGAAATTTAGCCTATCCTTTTTTTCCTGGGGCGGATATAAATACCCTTAAAGATTATCTCGGTCACGACCGAATTCTTTCTATTAATTTAAGAAACGATCAACAACCAAGCCTTCTGACCTAAAAGTCTGACCATTGCAATCCAATAACAAACCGACTATGGTTAGGCCAGCTTTCTTATTACGCTTTAATTCTTAGTCTTGTTCCTGCCTCCATGTCATCGGAGGCTTTCTTTTGTTACTGCTTTTGCTCTTCGAGAGTAACGTTAACTTTGATTTCTTCACCTTTACGCAGGATAGTCAAAACAATCGTATCGCCTGGTTTAAATTTCTGTAAAATACTGACGAGACTGGTATTTTCATTCAACTCTTGGCCATTAATCTTGGTTATAATGTCGTTTTCTTGAATACCGGCTTTATCGGCGGGGCTTCCAGGAACAACCGGCACGTCTGATGGATTCGGCCCGCGATAGACCAAGGCACCTTTTTCAACCGGCAGACTCGCTGACCTCGCAATTTCTTTGTTAATTGATAAGTAGCGTACACCGAGATAGGGACGGACAATTTTTCCGGTTCGCTGGACTGAATCGAGAGCGGTTTTAACTGAATCAATGCTAATCGCAAACCCAATTCCCTCTGCGCCACCGGCGATTGCTGTGTTAATACCGACAACTTGCCCGGCTAAATTAATAAGTGGTCCCCCCGAGTTTCCCGGATTGATCGCTGCGTCAGTTTGAATCAAGCCATCAAGGGTTTCGGTAGCTCCGTTGGTTCCGGCAGTAATTTGTCGCTCCTTGGCCGAAACGACACCGACAGTGACCGTATTTTGAAACTCCCCGAGCGCATTGCCAATCGCAATCACCCACTGCCCAACATTGAGAGCATTAGCGTCACCTAGCTCAACTGGTTTTAATCCCTTGGCGTCAATGCGTAACACTGCCAAGTCATTATATGTGTCGCGAGAAACAATTTTTGCATCATAGGTTTTACCGTCGGAGGTTAAGACGCTGTATTTCGCATCAGCATTCTCGACAACGTGCTTGTTCGTAACAATTAAGCCATCGGATGTGATGATAAAACCGGTTCCCCCACCTTTTTCTTCAATCGCTTGGCCGGTTAAGAAGTCTTGGACATTGCGACTTGTCGTAATGCTCACTACCGAAGGGCTGACTTTTTTAACTGAATCAATGATCGCTGAGCTTTCCTCAAGGACAATTTTTTCTTTGTTAGGTGTTGTATTTGATAATAGCTGTTCGGCTTTTTGCGAAAGTCCTGGAATATGAAGAACCGAGAGAGCTAAAATTGTGGCCGCACCGCCAACTACTCCCGCTAAGAGGCCGGAAGCTAGTCCAATCGCAAGTATTTTTTGTTTTTCAAAATCGAACGATTTAGAGACCATAGCAAAATCTCCTCATGTTTTTGTCTCCTTCACTTCCCAAACCTGTTCGTCAAATTTCGTATTGGGTATGACATAGAGTTGACCATCCTTGCCTGTTATGCGAACTTTTCGGCTATCGAGTGAATAAATCTCCCCCTCAACTTGATCAATCTTGATATGTTGCCCTATTTTAAAATCGCGATTACGGGCTAAAAACACCCCCGCTACGACATCCGACACTAATTTGTTCGCACCTGTGGCAATGCCAAGTCCGATCACCGCAACTGAGCTGGTTAGGGCAATGGCAATTTGATTTAAACCAATGCTCTGAAAGACTAAGGCAAATAGGGCTATCCATAAGACAGCCGAACTCATTGAAACAAGGATATCCTGCATTGGCTTCGTCACGCGAGCCGCACGAAGAGCGACCTCGAGGCCCCACTGGAGTAAACGCAAAAAGAGAAACCCAATAAGTAATGTCAAAACGGCATTAGGAAACCGGACTAAGAAACGTTCTATATGGGTAAGTGAAACAAAATTATTGATGGTCACTTCATCTATTATGCCATAAAATTATTGCCGTTGGAATGTGAATTTCCGCAAACGAGTTCCAATCTATTTCCTAACCTGCCGACAATTGGCACAGTTTTATCGCCAATTTGAGCCGTTCTACTGCATCACGAAGCGGTATAATATGCAGGCGGAAAATTTCACCAACTCCGAGGACTTTTTGCAATTCAGTCGGCTCGTCATATTCGGCGATAATAATCACTGGAATAAAGCGTGTTCGGTTGTTTGCTCGTTTGGTCTGAATAACACCTCGCACCTGACGTTTATTGAGGCGATTGGAAACGAGTATCGCTTGAATGCCCCCTAATTTTATTGCCTTGCTTAACCCCGCCGCATGAGGTACCGTTACCACTTCAAATTCTTCATGCTTCAAACGAGCAAGCAACAGCTCGGCTTCTCGACTTATTTGCCCGACGAATATGATCGTTCCACCATTCATCAATGAATACCCTCCTAAAGTATGTTCGGGTTTCTTTCGGTTACTTAGCCTGATCGAGTTGACGTTTAAGGATCTCGGTAATATCAGATGGATCAGCCTTGTACCCGATAATTTTACGAACATTCCCCACGAAGAACCCGAACAATTGAACCTCGCCAGATCTATACCGAACAACCTCCGAAGTATGTTCGGCTAAAACCGAACGAACAACTGATCCTAAGTCAATATCGCTCGCTCCAGATTGTGATTGATCAAGAGCTTCCTTTAGCCCTCCCCGATCAGCACTGGCAAGAGCGGCTTTGAGAGCCGCGGTACGAATGTTCCCAGCAGATAATTCAGTCATGACTGCCACTATTTCTTGCGGTTCAAAACGAACAATGTTCGGGTCTTGACTCAACCATTGCACCGATAAAGCTATACTTTCATCGTGTATGTTCGGGTCGCTGAGGAGTAGTTTTATATAACTCCAGCGCCTGGGATCATCAGTAACGATATGAACAAAATTCGGATTAGCTTGAGCCTTAAGCAGCTGGGCTATAACCGCTTGTCGGGACACTCCGTCTTGATCGTTCTTTTCCGCCCGATCCAAATCAAGCTGTCCAAGATCAGGCTCGGGGAAATAGCGATAATCGTCAGCCGTCTCTTTGGCGCGCATACTGTAGGTTTCTCCTTTGACCTCACGCCAACCCCGCGTCTCTTGACGTAACCGATCCTCTTGATTCAAAGCTTCCGATTGACGCTTTATCTCAAAATTAATCGCTCGTTCGAGTGATCGAAAAGAATTGAGGTTTTTTACTTCAATTTTAGTCCCACTTAACCGTCGCCCGGGATCGGCTGCCTCAGACTCAGTCACAACCGAGATATTAGCCTCACAACGCATTTGACCTTTTTCCATGCTCGCCTCGGCAATACCTAATTCACGCAAGTGGTGTTGATACTCTTCAGCAAACTGACGGGCTTCTTCCGCCGAAGAAATGACTGGTTCCGTCACCAGTTCTAAAAGTGGCACACTCGACCGGTTATAATCAATCAGCGAGTACGGTTTTTGTTCGGGATGAACCAGTTTTCCCGTGTCTTCTTCCAGATGAATGCGTGTCAAGGCAACGGAATGTTCGGTGCCTGTTCGGTCGTACCAAGAAAGCATTCCACCCAGGCATAATGGCTGATCGTACTGGCTGATTTGATAGCCTTTAGGTAAATCTGGATAAAAGTAATTTTTACGATCCCATTTGGTGGTTGGCGGAATCGTCGACCCGAGTGATCGGCCAAGTTTTATCGTTGAAGCGACTGCCTGCTTATTCAAGACTGGTAAAGCCCCGGGTAATCCGACACAAACCGGACAAATGGCCGTGTTCGGAGGAGTATTTAAATCGCTCGAGGTATTGGGACAACGACAAAAGAGTTTTGAGTTTGTTTTGAGTTCGGCATGAATCTCCAGGCCAATGATTGGTATGTATTCACTCATCTTAATGCTCCCAACTCCTTCAGCATTTGTTCATAACTCGAAATCGCCTCTTTGGCCTGATAACTCAAAACCTCACTCTCGATTTCATGAACGAGCTGATTACGGAGCTTATGAGCCTGCCAGGTATTATGATACACCGCAGGCGAAACATCATCTTGGGACGCTTTAAGCCGCTCACCCATGGTCTCTCCAGCATAGCCCTTCTGTTTTAAAACATGGTCCAATAGTTTGTCAGCCGCGACAACAGCCGAACCGAAGTGGGTCGTGCCACCGAGACCAATAGAAGTTTGAATATCCGACCAACGTTTTGCAACCGATTGCGTGTCGAGGGATGTCGCTTTTCGACCTTTCATTTGTCCCAGGCTAAATCCACGAAAAGGCCAGGTAATGAGCCACCATAAACCACGGAATAAACCTAAAACAATCCGAACTTCAATCGGGTCCTGCTTCGGCTTCTTATAGCTTCCATACTGCTGGCTCATATGCTCACTTATTTCTTTTCGATTGTAACTGTTTTCATCTTAACGTCTTCAGTTGGTTTATCGTTAGAATCGGTTGGCACAGCCGCAATTTCGCGGACCACATCTATTCCGTCCGTCACATGGCCAAAAACCGTATAATGCCCATCGAGACTTGGTTGGGATTGCTCGGTGACGATGAAGAATTGTGATCCATTGGTGTTTGGTCCTCTGTTAGCCATAGCCACTGTGCCAACTTCAATCTTATGGCTGTTAATTTCGTCAGCAAAATCGCCCCCATTGGCACTATCGCCCCCACGCCCCGTACCTGTTGGATCGCCGGTTTGAATCATAAAGTCCTTAATCACCCGGTGAAAAATAACCCCGTTGTAGTAGCCTCGATCGGCCAATTTTTCAAAATTATCGACGGTTTTAGGCGCATCTTTTGTGTACAATTCAAGATGAATATCACCCTTATCGGTGGCAATAACCACGTTATCACCCGGCGCTGGCGAACTATTAGCGGCGGGAGCCGTTTTAGCGGTTGAATTACTATTATTTCCCATAAGTTTTGCTCCTACGATTAATACGCCGATTAAAACAATTAAAGCAACGAATTGGTTTACTATCCCTCGACTCATGAAGCTCCTTTATTATGCTCTATGATACGACCGACCGAGAAGAGTTGTTTTTCACTCCAGGGACGGCCGATGATTTGTAATGCGATTGGCAGTTGTACGCCGTCTTCTTCGGTGGTTGTAACAGGCATCGTTAAACCAGGTAAGCCGGCTAAATTGACCGGAATAGTATAAATGTCCGACAGATACATAGCTAACGGATCGCTCTGCTTGGCGCCAATTTTGAACGGCAATTCCGGCACAACCGGCCCGATCAATACATCAACTGACTCAAGGACTTCGAGTAGCTCTTGAGTTAATTTTGCCCGCGCCGATTGAGCTCGCTTGTAAAATTTGTCAGCATAGCCAGCCGATAAGGCGTAAGTTCCTAACATTATTCGTCGTTTTACTTCTGGGCCAAATCCCTGGCTTCTCGAGTCAATAACATCATTTCCGTGCGAGCCGAAGCGAATACCATCATAACGGGCCAGGTTGGCACTGGCTTCAGCCGGCAGAATAATATAGTAAATTGCCACTGATTGCTCGAGTATCTGCAGATCAATATCACGTTTGATGGTATGCCCGGCGGCTTCCAGCTTATCCAAGGTTTTATTGAGCGCGTTAAGAATCCTCGAATCAGTTCCCTCGGCCATGAACTGCTTCGGCACACCTATTGTATAGTGCTCTTTGACAGGTACTGATTCAGCTTTCTTCGAGGTACTATCAAGTGGATCAAACCCTTGTATTGCCTCATAACCAATCTCAACTCCATCGACCGACGAAGCTAACGGGCCAATTTGATCGAGGGAAGAGGCTAACGCATGTAAGCCATAACGGCTGACCGCACCATAGGTTGGTTTTAACCCAACAACACCGCAAAACGCGGCCGGCTGACGAATGGACCCGCCGGTGTCGCTACCAAAGCTGAGTGGAGCCATGTCGGTTGCTACGGCGGCCGCGGCCCCGCCACTTGAGCCACCAGCAACTCGCGTTGCGTCAAAGGGATTCTTGGTAACTCCAAAAGCGCTATTTTCCGTACTTGAGCCCATGGCGAATTCGTCCATATTGGTTTGGCCAATAATGTCGGCTCCCGCTTCTTTAAGTTTAGCAACTACTGTCGCATCAAACGGTGCTTCATAGTTTTTTAATATATTGCTACCAGAGCTCGTAACATGATCTTGATAAGAAAAATTGTCTTTAATCGCTATTGGCAGCCCATCAATTCGGCTGAGTGGTTTCCCCTCATTACGTCGAGCATCGCTGGCTTTTGCCGCTGCCATCGCTTCGTCTTCATAGGTTCGGACAAAAGCAAAAATATCGTCATTTTTTGACTTGATCGTTTGAAAGCATTGGATCACCAATGATTCGCTGGTTACCGATCCAGCGGCTAGCTCATCTAAAATTTTCGTCACATCACTCATGATTCACTTTTATCCAATATCGCCGGTACTTTAACGTAGCCGTTTTCCAGAGCGATGGCATTGCGGAGTAAATCATGCGGGTTGTCACAAGGTTGGGCGATATCCTCCTCTACCCGAAGATGACTTGGGTCGGGCGTCACATCCATCTCAGGCAAATGAGACGCGTACTCAAGAATTGAGCCTAACTGTTCAGCAAAATGTGTCGATTCTTCCTCGGTTAAGGACAGACGACTAAGCGTGGCGAGGTGTCCAATTTCTTCAGGGCTTAAGGAGTTCATTTACCCAGATTGTAGCTAATCCAACCTGAAAAGGCAAGAAAAAACCGCCCTCATATCGAGGACGGTTCAGCTATAACAAATACTTGTTCATTATTGACTGGCCGCTACCCAGATAACCCACGCTATAACGGCATAGACGAAGAGAGCGATCATCTGGGTCATGGCTCTGCACCGATATGGCGTTGACCAACCGAGATAAGAGCCTCTTTTGCGATAATCCTCATCTTGAGATCTTCAATAACGAGCTCAAGAGTAATCCCATCCGCCAAGCAAACCTTCAGGAGCTTTTTAAGGAGAAGCAACTCACTCTCCCAGCCGACAATCTGGATTTTCATCGCCGTCGGATCCATCACCCTCCCCTTTCTTGGCTGTCTTAGCCGATTGATCGACGGGTAATTTCCTTAACCACATCTGAAGGAGCAGCTCTTTAGCCTGCATTTGAAGGTGAATGTCGTGGAGAATCTGCTCGACGGTTAAGGTTTCGTAGTAGACATAGAGTCCTTGCAAAAACTCCAGTTCGCATTGCATGACTTCGATCTGATGTCCGATCCAAGTTTGATCTCTGTCCATTTGTCCCCTTTTCTCCTGAACCTTATTGACACGAAAGAAATGATAAAATACAATTAACGAGTGGCAAATACCACCACGTATCAAAATAATGTATACAGACGTATTTACTCAATTAGGATTAGCGAAGAACGAAGCCCGCATTTACGAAACTCTCTTAACCGAGGGCGAAATTGGCGTGGGCGAAATATCAACCAAGTCTAAGGTCCATCGACGCAATGTTTATGATTCCCTCAATCGCCTGATCGAAAAAGGTCTGGTGTTTGAAATTCGCGGGCCAAAAGAAAACCACTACAAACCCGTTAATCCCAATAAATTTTCAGAAATGCTGGCTGAGAAAGAGCACGCCTTAGCCAAGATTATGCCGCAGCTTCAGGCCCGTTATACCGGCAGGCCGCATGCCAACGAAGTCTACATCTATCGGGGAATTGAGGGATGGAAGAATTATTTAAACGATATGTTACGGGTTGGACAACCTATTTATACCCTCGGCGCCAAGGGTACCTTAAGCAACCCCAAGCTCAAAACTGACTTCGAACAATTTGTGATTGACGCAAAAGCTAAGAAAATCGAGTTTCGCCTACTTTGCGACAATTCTCTGCTCCATAACCGTGAATTTTTAGCCCTTTTCGATAAAAACTATCGCTTTTTACCCAAAAAATACGAAACCGGATCAACTATCGACATCTTTGGTGATCATGTCGTGATTTTTTCCGGTCTTGAAGGCATCAATTTCGATGAAGAGGCCTCATTTACCGTGATTATTAATAAACAAATCGCCGATAGTTTGCGAACCTGGTTTCAGTTGATCTGGGTAGCCTCCGACCAGATACCAGCTCACCGGGAAACACTGCCTGACAGACAGATCTATCCCAGCTTTGATTTTATTAACTAGAGTACGCTACTTTCGTAAATCTAAGGGTATAATTTGAGGTTTTTACAAGGCAGAACGAGGAGCAAAGCGAGGTGTACGTGGTGGTACATCGAGCGAGCACCGGAAGTTTTAACGCCGAAATCAGCCAAATCGACGTCTTAGGCCATTTCGCGTAGGGCTTTGATTCGCTCCTCCACCGGCGGATGGGTGGAAAAGAGATTGTTGACAGTCCCCGAGTAATTTTTTAAGGGGTTCTCAAAATACATATGGGCCGTGGCTTTATTGGCGACTTCCAAGGGTTCTTTATCTCGAGCGATCTTCTCTAATGCGCTGGCCAGACCTTCTGGATAGCGGGTAAGCAAGGCCCCACTTGCGTCGGCAAGAAACTCGCGCTTGCGCGAAACGGCTAGTTGTATCAACGTAGCCGCAATCGGGGCTAAAATGGCCAAAATAATGCCAAGTATTACAAACAAGCCGTTACCGCCGTCGTTATCTCGATTACGGCGTCCTCCACCCCAAAACATTGAGCGTAAGAACCAATCGGAAGCCAACGCTATAATTCCAACGAGGACAACGACAATCGTCGAAAGGCGGATATCATAATTGGTGACATGGCTGAGTTCATGGGCAATAACTCCTTCTAACTCAGTTTTGTTCAATTTTTCAAGAAGTCCACTGGTTACAGCAACCGCGGCGTGGCTCGGGTCACGGCCAGTGGCAAAGGCGTTTGGCGCCGAGTCATCAATCAGATAGAGCGGCGGAGCAGGAATACCAGCCGCAATCGCCAGATTTTCGACAATGTGAAACAGTCCGGGCGCTTCTTTTCGTTCCAGCGGATGAGCGCCAGAAACCGCCAAAGCAATCTTATCGGCGTAGAAGTAACCGACCCAAGCTTGGATAAAGCTAAAAACTACCGCAATGAATAGGATCGCTGGATTATCAAAGGCTCGAGACAGAACCCACCCGAATCCGATGACAAAGACTAAAAATGCACCAATGAGCAGGGCTGTTTTATTTTTATTACTATCGATCTGTTTATACATGGGCTATAGCATACACAAATGCAACCTTGAGAACAAGGTTGCATCTCATGTATCGAAGTCCTGATAATTAGCTTTTGTCTTCGAAGCTAACTTTTGGCGTTTCGCGTTCTGAGTCAGATGATTCGAAGAGATCTTTTGGTTTGAACCCAAGACCACCGGCAATCAGGCTAGTAGGAAAGGTGTGGAGCGAGATGTTGAAGTCGCGGACATTGGCGTTGTAAAAACGACGCGAGGCTTCTATTTTATTCTCGGTATCGCTGAGTTCAGTTTGAAGTTCCTTAAAATTATCACTGGCTTTGAGCTGCGGATAGGCTTCAGCCACTGCAAACAGAGTCTTGAGGGTTCCGGACAGCATATTTTCAGCTTCCTGCTTCGATTCAGGACTCTTGGCTTTCATTGCCGCGGTGCGAGCTTCGGTTACCGATTCAAACACCTGTTTTTCGTGCTTGGCATAGGCTTTGACTGTCTCAACCAGATTCGGGATCAGGTCGTAGCGACGTTTGAGCTGAACATCAATATCACTCCAAGCCTCTTCAGACCGGATTTTATTTCGAACGAGACTGTTGTAGGCACCAATGATCCACAACACGACAATAACGATTAAACCAATAATAATCCATACCAATGGCATACTAACTCCTGTCTTTCTTTGCGATTGAGTATCTCACTTTTTGGAGGTTAGAGCAATGCGAGGGTTACGGAGTTGTGGGAGAGGTACTATCTTGAGTCGAGGTATCAGTAGTTGCTGAGGTCGAAGGCGTAAAACCTTGGTCAGTACTGGTGGTGGTGCTAGTGCTACATCCGAATAGGCCAGATAAACCAGGGATAATCAGCGAACAAGTTGAGGTAAGATAAATCGCTCCGCCCAGAACAATTAGGACGACTCCGATGATAATTATCTTCAGCAACCCACCGCTTTTCTTTTCTTCTTCCGGTTTGGCACCTTCTTCTGCGACAGCTTGGGCGGCATCGGGCGGTGGAGGTGGAGTGTCAGTCGGCAGAACAGCATGAGGCATTCCCGCATCACCCGCTCCTCCCTCTTTCATAGGAGGAGGTGGGGTCGTGGTATCACCTGCCGCGGGGGGAGGTGATAATGGTGGAATATCGGATTTAGAAGTCACATCAGCCGAAGCTGTTGCTCCTCCTGGCGGTGGAGGAACAACTAAACTGGCGGGAGCGGGTGGGGTTACTGGGGCCGGTGGAGGCATTGGAGGCGCTCCAGCGGCTGGTGGATGATCTTCCGCTTCAGGCTTAAGAGGTGCTGGAGCGGTTACTGGCGGAGGCGCAACTGGATGTGGCATATCGGTGGGAGGGATAGCCGGAGCCGAAGGCATAGCTGGTGGAGTAGCGCCAGCTGGCTGATTTGGTAACGGTGGGGGGGTAGAATTACCTGATTGATTTGGGGCGTCCATCATTCCTCCTTTAGAGTGTCCTATGTTCAAACGTAAAATTCCAGGACAAATAACTGTGTCTATATTTAGCTTATCGTAGTTGTATTATGCAATGCAAGTGTAGGGACTCATCTCATAAATTGATCAGTAACCACGAGCCATCTCTTTCGGCTGCCCCCATGGTATTTCCTTCGGTCACAAACCATTCAGAGCTCGTCAACGTTCCGCCGGCTGGCGGATTGGCTATGCTTCCTTGCTCATTCATGGTTTTCGCTCGAAAGATTTTGTCTCTCGTTTCAGATAACTTATGAGACGAGCGCCTTAACACTATTACTTGAGTAGCTCTTTGGCCTTATCATACTGCGGGTCTCGCGAATTCTTAACATCGTCATCCGTGATAGATACTTCAATATCTGGTTTAACTCCTACCTTGTTAATCTCACGCTTTTTAGGTGTTAACCATTCAGCAATCGTAATCCGGACTGATGAACCGTCCTTGAGTGGTTCGATTGACTGAACCGAACCTTTACCAAACGTGGTCTCACCAACAATTTTCGCCCGACCACTATCTTGAATAGCCCCAGCAAAAATCTCACTGGCACTGGCTGAGCCTTTGTTGACGAGGACAACCATGGGCGTTGTGGTTTTATCGGTTACATCAACCGTATTTAATGGTGTTTCTTTATTGGCTTTATCACGCTCAATTACGACGGTTCCCGGCTGCATGAACCGGCTACTAACCTCAACTGCGACAGTGAGCAATCCGCCTGGATTGTTGCGCAAGTCAAGCACGAGTCCCTTAACGTTATCCTGTTTCGCTTTCGTCAGCGCGTCATCGAGTAACTTGGTAGTATTACCGGTGAATTGATTGATTTTAATCACTCCTAAGTCGTCTTTATGGGTATAGGTCACGCTCTTGACCTCAACTGTGTCGCGAGTAATGATAAACTCTTGCGCTTTGCCGTGTCGGACAATGCCTAATTTAACTTGTGTCCCTTTTTGGCCGCGGATTAGTTTAACCGCATCTTCGAGAGATGTTGGAGTGTCTTTATCGTCGATTTTGACAATGACATCATCAGGCTTGAGGCCAGCTTTGGCGGCTGGCGAATCATCGAGAGCAGACACCACGGTGACGAAGCCGTCTTTTTGAATCAGCTCTGCCCCAATACCTTCAAAATTGCCATTGATATCTTCATTAAAACGAGTCGTTTCAGTTGGTTTCATATAGACGCTAAATGGGTCGCCTAAGCCAGCCACCATCCCCGAAATCGCTCCATAGACACGGTCTTGGTCGTTCGGTGTTTTAACGTATTTATCGGAAACAACATTCCAGGCGTCCCAAAACAGACTAAAATCGACAGATCCTGGTTTACCACTATTTTGATGCGTTACGGCTACGGGTGTCGAACCTGTTGTACTGTCCTGAGACCGCCCAAGCCAGTAGCCACCACCGAATACTAATAAAAGGGCTAGAAACAGGTTGAAGGCTTTGATATTAAATTTCGTATCGTACTGCATTCGATTCCTCCATTTTGAAGAGATTATGTGATTATTGCTCCACCGACTAAACGATCACCATCATACAGTACCAAGGATTGCCCGGGAGTAATAGCCCGCTGTGGTTGATCAAAACGCACCGTCAGGCCGTCGGCACTGGTTTCGACTATAGCACACTCAGCCGGAGTTTGACCGTATCGTATTTTAGCCTGAAGTTTGGCATCAGCTTTTGGTTCATCTCCTAGCCAAGACGGTGATTCAGCCTTCAACGTATTGTTATAGAGTGCCTTTTCTTCGCCGACAGTTACCGTGTTAGCTCGTATATCAGTGGCAATGACATACAGCGGTGGACGATGACACGAGTCTGGCCAATTCAGATTTTGTAACCCATGACGTTGACCAAGCGTATAGAACCAGGCTCCAGTATGAGTGCCTAAGATTTCTCCAGTGGACGAAATAATATTTCCCTCCTTCGGCTTTAACTCTTGAGCGATAAAGTCATGGACGTCAGCTTGACCGATAAAACAGATCCCCTGGCTATCACGTTTCTTCGCCGTGGCCAACCCACGAGCTTCTGCCTGTTTACGCACTTCAGATTTGTTCATGCCTCCCAGTGGGAAGAGAATACGAGGTAAAACTTGCTTATCGATTGCCCAGAGAAAATAAGTTTGATCCTTATTCGTATCAAGACCTTTTAAAATTTGTCCATCTTTTACTTGGGCATAATGACCAGTGGCAATAAAATCTGCTCCCAGTGACCGGGCATAGCTATAAAAAGCTTCGAATTTGATGAATTTATTGCATAAAACGTCGGGATTTGGTGTTCGGCCACGGGAATAATCGGCAAAAAAGCTATCAATGACCTGTTTCTTGTATAATTCTTCGAAATTGACGGTAAAAAATGGAATACCTAATTGATGAGCTACTTGTCTGGCATCAAACTGATCCTTCACCCAAGGACAATGCTCAACCCCGGCGATTGGTTCAGACCAGTTTTTCATATAGACACCAATGACAGCATAGCCCTGTTCGATTAACAGAGCTGCAGTTAAAGATGAATCTACCCCTCCACTCATTCCCACTACTACAGTGGATTTCTTATCCGTTTCCATAAGGTAGTATTCTACTAAAAATCCCCCCTTTCGACAAGTTATTTTGAGGAGGTGAATTATGAATCAGGAATCATGCATTATGGGGCGGAATGCAGATCCCCAGGTTCAATATGTCTTTTTTAAACCTCTCCGAGAGACTAATTCAGTGAAAAAGTTAGGATAGCTCCTCAGACGACTTGGTTATCAGGCCAAGATTGACAAAGTTGGAGATTTTTCGAGGCGAGCTGAGAATCGAAGTAAGGTGTACTCAAATGTACATCGAGCGAGACTCGGAAGCTCAACGATGAAAAAGCCCAACTCTGTCAATCTAAGTTATAACAATACCGCCTCCCGGCGGTATTGTTATAACTTAGATTCAATTGTTAGATCTGGCCAACTCCCATAAACCCTAATGACCTCGCTAACGTGTTGATATTATCAACCCGCACTCCGGTTCTGTAGGTAGAAGCGTGGATAACCTGACCATTCCCGGCATAAATACCGGTGTGGCCAACCCATCCTCGGCCAAAGAAGACAACATCTCCAGGACGCATTGTTTTTGACTTACTTACGGCACGGAACAGACCATTGGCGCTGCGTGGGAGTGATCCCAAGCGGCCCGTGGTATACAAAACCAAGCCTGAACAGTCAAAGCCGGTTGCCCGGCTAATGCCTCCCCATCTATATCTTGATCCAACTAGTGATTTGGCGCGGTCAACAATTTCGGCCGATCGGGCGTCTCCTGCAATTTCTTGCGGAAGAGACACTAGTTTAAATCTAGAATAGGAAGCTTTCGCTACTGGAGGGCGTTTTTGGGGGATCGCCTTGTTTGTCCGGACCCCTGAGGCGGTCGTGCTAGCTGGAGCGGCTGAAACAGCCGAAGGTATTACCAAGCAGCTCATTAAAACTGCCAAACCAGCCAAAAGCACCAAACCGTTGTGGTTCGTACGAATAGGTGCCTCCAACGTGTCTTAAAATTCACAGCGCACTTCGACCTTTTAAAGAGATTCTTTTGAACCCCGGCAAAATTTGTTTGTCGCGAGTTCTCTATAACGAGAAAGACTTACCCTTCCCAGATTGTGTGGCTGCTCTCGCGCTGATCATGTACCTTGTGGCATACGACCATACGAGTAAAAGTTAAGGAACACCTTGTAAGGATAACAAATAGGTCAATTATGTCAATACTTTAGGAGAAGCGCATAGTAAAAATAAGATGATTTAGGTTAGATAAATCACAAGGCTTGGTCGAGAAGCGGAGTGATGTGTACTCTGAATGTACATAGAACGAGGACCGCAGACCATAACGCAGTGATTTGCTAACCTAAACATCTTAACTAATAGCGTTTGGCAAAGACTTCAACTACCATTTTGCCGTGCTTCCCCGCGTCAAGCACTCCAATACCAACCTGATTAAAATCGGGGTTCAAAATATTCTTACGATGCCCAGGCGACGCTAACAGCCCGCCCTCAGCAATATCAACCGTGGCGGCACTGGCTAAATTCTCCCCAACCGAAAAGACCGCAATATTGGCGTCTTGGATTCGAGCCAGGGCATCTTTACCTTCGGGCGAAACATGGGCAAAATAGCCTCTGTTTAACATATCTTTGGCGTGAGCACGAGCAACTGCCTGTAATTCAGGATTGGGTATGAGTAGTCCAACATTCTGATCATGCCGCACGGCATTGGTCAGGGCCAGCATCTTGAGTTCCCCCTCAGTGTCGATTTTTGGGTCCGCAACGGTGTAATTCAAGGCAGTAGAGGTTGATTCCTCCGTACCAACAATCCGATAGCTCAAACTCTTGAGTGAGTCATCATGGAGCAAAGAAGCTAATTTATCTTCCAACGTAAGGGCTAATTTTAATAACGTTGGGGCCAGTTTTGAATTGTCAATATTGGCTTTCACTTCGGCCGGAACGGGTAAACTAATCACAATGGCTAACGCTATAGCAACATTCAGCAATTGCCGTAATGCCCCAAGAACAGTTCCAGCCACTCGGTTGATCATATTGGCTTTCACCATCGGACCAATCATCTTTTGGACAAACCCTGATAAAAATTGCAGCACGAATGTGAGCGTGAAAAAGACGACTCCTAGAGCAAGCGGTCTGGCATATGAAATTGGAAAATGCAGCTGGGTCTCGAGCCAACCACCGATTTTCGGAAAGAGCAGGAATGAGAGAAACAGTGCGGCGACAACACTTACAATGAGAAAAAGCTGTGACACAAAACCTCGAATAAAGCCTTGCCACAGACCGATCGCCACCATAAGTATGATTATCCAGTCGACCCAGATCATGGTTCTATGGTAGCACGCTCGAAAAAGAATGAAAAATTATACTGATGACTTGAGAATCGAAAGTATCGCCTGAAGCTCTTGCGATACGGTGAATCGACCATAACTCAGTCGGAGTCCACCGAACGCTTCTTCGTCGGAATACCCCATTGCTAGAAGAGTAGACGATGGCAACATAGCGCCGCTACTGCAAGCAGAACCGCTCGAACTAGCGACACCAGCTAAATCGAGTTTTTGAACTAACGTTTCATCAATCATACCCGGCCACCACAGATAGGTAATATGAGGCGAACGAGCCACATTACCCCCCAGTAAGGTCACTTCAGGAAATGTTTTTCTAAGTTCGGATTCAAGTTCAGACTGAAGTTGGCTCGCATGACGAGTAAGCTCATCTCGGTTGGTATCGCTCGCTTCAAGAGCTGTGGCCAGAGAAACAATCCCCAAAACATTTTCAGTCCCGGCCCGATAACCCCATTCCTGTCCCCCACCTTTTATCACACTCATAATTGGGACATGTTTTTTAATAATCAACGCTCCAACACCTTCCAGAGCGCCAAATTTATGACCTGAAATCGTCATGGCATCAGCATGGGTATGGCCAAAGTGGGTATTTTGGTATGGAATGGCTTGAACTGCGTCGGTATGGAATACTGGCCAGATCGATTTATGAGCCAAACGCCAGGCTTCGACCCCTTTACCTATGGCTTCAACCGGCTGAACCGTCCCAATCTCATTACTGACGTAGATACAACCGATCAAGGCAGTGGTGTCTTTTATTGCCTCTACAAATGCTTGTGGGTCAACGACTCCGTCTTTTGACGGAGGAATAACCGTAATTTCGGCCGCTTCGCTTTTTGCAACACTTCGCCATGA
>JBGPML010000001.1:0-42342 GCA_041486955.1 Patescibacteria group bacterium | reverse complement strand
CAGTAGAACAACTCCCAGATGAATCGATAGAACATATTAAATCCGAAATTCAGCCAAAAAAGGATGACGAAGTCGTCCAAGCCATACCAAGTCATTCGATAAAGGATGATGACACAGTGATTGCGCAGGAAACAAACGAATTACGGGATGGATTCGAGGTACGTAACTATCGCGAGAAACAAAAAGCATCAGCGGCTTTCAAAACAGACGAAGCTATTCCAAAAGTCACTGCTCATACAACTATTCCTCATATTTCCATGACAGGACGTATTTCTAAAATTAAATCGAGGACTCTCTACATTCTCGGTGGTGCAATTATAATCCTCGTCATTCTCATCCGTGTATTTAACTCATTTTCTTCTGGTGGAACCAAGACATCTGAGCCAACCGTCGATCGGGAAGCCATCACTGCCCAAGCTGAAGCAGCTGAGCGAGAAGCCGAGGCAGCTCAGATTCAAAACCAGACCTCGACAGCCATTAGTAAGTTACTCGAAGCGTTGGCAGCCATTCAGACAATTCCAGAAAAACAGCAGAATGAAAAAAGTAAAGCCGTCGCGAATCATGCCGAGACCGTACTCGACAGCATTACAAAGACAGTTCATTTGACGCCCCTGGGTAAGTCCACGGAGATTCACAGTGCAGCGAGAAGGGTTGTTGTCACAAGCGCTGGAACGTATCTCTTTTATGAAGACGGCAGTGCCGATAAGTTCGATGCGGACACACTAAAAGTAATTGAAGGATTGCCCGTCAATAGTGAGATTCATGATGCTGTAGCGTTCGACGACCGTTCAAACGTCGCATTCGCTACTCAAGTTAAGGGTTCGGCTCCGGCAATCTTCACAATTGATAAAGGTACGACAACTGCCAAATCGGCGGTACGGGTTGACCACAAAGACTGGCCCGAGTCTCGTTTAATTGCCAGTTTTGGTAAAAATCTCTATATCGTTGGTCAAACGATGATAAAGGCTACGCCTTCAGGAGATAAATATAAAGTTACCGATTACATCAAGGATGCTCCAGTCGGAAAAATTTCATCGATTGCCAATAATGGCTTTGCTTTTTACGCCATTGAAGAGGAAAACAAATTATCGCGAATCGCCGCTAATAGTCCGAAAACGGCGATTAAATATTATGGTGTACCAGATGCATTCCTGCCTAAGACAGTATCAAGGCTGATTTCATCAAGAACTGAAGGAACCCTCTATCTTTTTGATGCTACTGATAAGCGCATTATCGAACTATCGACTGACGGGGCCTATCGCCGTCAATTTGTATTGCCGACCAACGAAATATATTCTGATTGTGATATTGATAACACAACATTAGTCTGTACGACTAACTCAAAGAAAGTCGAGACCTTCTCTACGTCGTCGGAGTAATTCGCGAAATATCATCTTCAATGACAATCGGAAACATTGCTTCGATTTCGTCACTATAATTCATTTTGGGAATAGGGTTTATAAGATAAATCGGTTTGCGCAACACATAAGCGAATGCCATTTCAATCAAACTATTCCCCCCAATATAGTTATTTATATTATTTTTTGTCTTGTTGTAAACTAAAATACAGTCGCCGCGCTTAATTTCGTCATAATAGACTCGAATAACATCAAGCTCAATCTTCTCCTGTTTATTGTCAATACGGTTTTTCTCTGAATAACGGTGGATCTCTTTAGGGAGAAGTACGGTATGTCCAAGCAATTCGAGGTCATTTTTTAACTCGCCCATTTCGCTGGCGAATGTCATGCTCCCACAAATTGTTACGATCATTCCGTTGAGTCGATAACTTCGGTGGCAACCATTCGATCGGGTTGGCTTATACCAAGGAGTGACAAAGCAGTCTTTAATGTCTCAAATGTAAGATGCGTTATAACTAAACGATTCTGCTTTTCATCACTTTCAGACTTGAGGACTGGATATTTAGAGTAGAATGAATGGAACAGTTTAGCCAGCTCAATGGTAAAGTACGTTAATTTGTGAACCTCATGCGATTTCACGATATTAGCAATTACCGTTGAAAACTGGCTGATTTGGAGGAGTATTTTTCGTTCATCTTCATTCAACGACGCGTTACTAAGCTCATTGGGCGTATTATCTGCCTTTTCCAAGATATGCTTCGCCCTAACATAGGCATATTGAACATAATAAACAGGATTTTTATCACTTGTTTCGCGGGCGATAGATAAGTCGAAATCCATTGATGAATTGATATCCCGCATTAAGAAAAAGAAGCGGGCAACATCTGAATTAATCTGATCTAGAAGGTCATCAATCGTAATATACGTTCCAGCGCGTTTTGACATTTTTACTTCTTGACCATTCTCGATCAATCGAACGAACTGGATGATCGATAAATGAAACTCCCCTTTCCATTCGGTCGATGGGGCTAAAATTTGATTCACAATCAATTCTAAGGCCTTCATTTCTGTAAAATGATCGGCGCCTACGATAGTGATGAGATCGGTATAGCTGCGCCTAATCTTATCGTAGTGGTAGGCAATATCCTTCAATAAATAGGTATACGTCCCATCCTTATCAGATCGTTTAAGAACTCGATCTTCTTCGGTGTTGCTGAACTGTTTAACTTTTAACCAAAGAGCACCATCCTTTTCATAGATCAGCTCTCTCTCTTTCAACAGAGCAATGACCTGATCAACGATGCCATCATCAATGAGACTCTGTTCAGATTTATAGTTATCAAACTCAATCCCCATTCGATCAACCATCGGTTTAATCCAATTGGTAAAAATATAATCAGCCCCTTTCATGCCGGCTGCATAGGGATCTGATTCATCTATTTTTTGGGCCAATTCCTGGACATATCCCCCCTTATAGCCACCCTCAATTTCTATTTCGTCACGGGCGGCCACAATGGATCGCCCTAATTCCATTATTTGATTGCCACTGTCATTGTAATAATATTCCCGTTCGACTTCTGCGCCAGCAAATTTGAGGATATTCGCCAAAGCATCGCCGGCGTAGCCCCCTCTCGCATTGGCGAGCGTAAGCGGACCAGTTGGATTAGCTGAGATGAATTCTACATTAACCTTTTTCCCCGAAATTAAGGATCGAGGATTCGGCCCCATCTCTAGTCTTACTAGATCATGAAGCTCTGCCCATGCTTCAGCAGACAAAGTGAAATTAATAAATGGCGCTCCTGTAGAAACGGTCGCAGCAATAGAATCACTATTTAGTTTTTGCGCGACTGTATCAGCGATTTGTGCTGCATTCCCTCCTGTTTGCTTCGCGATCGCAAAAGCCACCGGAGAAGCAAAATCTCCGAGTGATATATTATGATTGAGCGAGAGTTCAATTGGACCAGAATAATCCGGATACAACTCGGAAACTATCGTTTTCAGTTGTTGATCGAGCGTCATGAATCTCGACTCCAAGTCACTTTAACAAAGCGACGCGGACCCACCTGGATAACAACTGTCTGACCGTCATTTGGGGTAACCATTTCGGAAATATCAGTAACAACCTGATTATTTTTCTTTACGCCACCTTGTTCAATGAGTCGGCGGGCTTCGCTTTTACTCGTCACCAAACTTATTCTATTAACCAGGATATCGATTAAATCATAGTTCATTGGTGATAATTTCAATTCTTCGATATCTTCCGGAACTTCTTTGCGTCGAAAGACCGAGTCGAATGCTGTCGCGGCTTGATCAGCAGAAGAAGCGTCATAATATTCTGTCACAATCGTTTTGGCGAGTTTTTCTTTTATATCACGGGGATTAGTTGTCGATTGCTTCAGCTGCTGTTCAATATCAGCAATCTCTTCCTCATCTATCTCGGTTGCGAGTTCAAAATAGGTCATAATTAAATTATCCGGAATTGACATTACTTTACCGAACATATCTTCAGGCGTGTCATTTAAGTTAATTGTATTACCGAGACTTTTGGACATTTTGGCTTGTCCATCTGTTCCCGGGAGATAAGGCAAAATCACGACATCCTGCTCCGGTTGATTATGGGCCCGTTGAATGGTCCGCCCCATGAGAATGTTAAACTTTTGATCACTCGCACCTAATTCGACGTCGGATTTAACCATCACCGAATCATACCCTTGTAATAAGGGATAGATCATTTCGTGCATATGAAACGGAGCATTGCTTTTCAGTCGAGCCGCAAATGTTTCATGAGATAAAAGATGATTGACCGTAGTAGAGGCTAGGAGCTCCATGGTTTGGCGTAGGGTAAAGGAATCAAACCATTCTGATTGCCAATGGACTTCGGTTTTATCTTTGTTGATAATTTTATAGGCTTGATCAAGATAACCGGCAGCATTTTGTTTAACTTCTTCAGGTGAAAGGATCTTTCTTGCCTCTGATCGATCGGTTGGATCACCAATTTGAGCTGTTGTGTCGCCAATAATAAGGACACCCAAATGTCCGGCATCTTGAAACTCGCGCATCTTTCTGAGCGGCACGGCATGACCAATATGGAGATCTGGTTTACTTGGATCAATGCCCAATTTAATCCGTAATTTTTCTCCTGATAAAAGTCTTTTCTTGAGGTGAGACTCATCAATAACTTCGAGTACCCCGCGGTGCAATAATGAGGCATTTGGTAAGTGCATGAAATGTGCTCCGGTGTTGCTAGCTAAACCTGAAATACTACCTCAGATTATACCCAGCTTATTGATAACTTGCAAAGCTACGAGTAAAATAGATAGGGAGGATGAACCTACCTCAAAAATAAATTGGAGTAGGAATTTGACAATTTCGACTGCCCCCATGGGATTCCTTTCAGTCACAAATCATGAAATATTTCTGAAGTAGGTTCTTATGTTTAAACCTTTTGTTACTCGGGTACGACGATCTTTCCCGATTCGCTTTCGGAAAGCTCAATTACCCAAATTACGACTCCGAAAAATCACCTGGCGTACAATCCTGAAAATAGGGATTATTTTTACAGCTGGAGTGATAATTTTAGGCATTGGTTTATTTGCTTGGTACTTTAAAGATCTACCTCGACCTGGCGAGCTTCGTACCCGTTCGGCCAGTGAATCAACTATTTTATACGATCGTAATGGTAAACAGATTTATGATATTTCGGGTGATGAACGTCGGATTCTGGTTAAAGCTGATGAAATCCCAGATATCAGTAAAAAAGCCACTGTGGCAATTGAAGATAAAAACTTTTACTCTCATCACGGCATTGATTTTCGTGGACTGATTCGGGGTGTAATTTTCCGTCCTCTTACAGGAAAGGGAGTGCAAGGGGGATCGACAATTACTCAGCAATACGTAAAAAATGCTCTCCTTTCGCCGAAACGTTCAGTCATCCGTAAGATAAAGGAAGTTATTCTTTCTCTTGAACTTGAATCAATCTACTCAAAGGACGACATTCTTACCCTTTACTTGAATGAAATTCCTTATGGTTCGAATATTTACGGTATTGAGGCAGCCAGCCAGGCTTATTACGGTAAGTCAGTCAAAGATAAGGAACATCCATTGACCCTATCTGAAGCAGCGACGCTGGCAGCTCTCCCCCAATCACCTACTCGATACTCACCATACGGCAACCATGTGGATCTCTTGATTGCGCGCAAAAACTTAGTACTTGACGACATGGTAAAAACGGGAGCAGTTACCCAAGAACAGGCTAATCAAGCCAAGAAAGAGACTCCATTAGCCGCGAAGGATTTTGCCCAGAAACGCGACAACTTCCCCGCCCCGCATTTTGTCATGTATGTCCGTGAACAATTAGTCGCAAAATATGGCGAAGAACTCGTTCAACGTGGTGGATTACGAGTTACCACTACCCTCGACCTTGATGCTCAATCTTTGGCTGATGATGCGGTGAAAAATGTTGGAGCGAAGGTACTACCTCGTGCCAAAGCTTCCAACGCCGGTTTAGTGGCGATTGATCCGAAAACGGGACAACTGTTAGCCATGGTTGGATCAGTTGATTACTTTGACCGAGAACATGAAGGTAACTTTAATGTCGCCACTGGGTTACGACAACCGGGATCAGCCGGCAAGCCAATTGTCTATGCCACACTATTTGAAGGAAAATGGAACCCTGGATCGGTGGTCTGGGATGTACAAACTGATTTTAATGGTTATAAACCGAATAACTTTGACGGACGTTTTCACGGGCCGCTCACGATTCGTAACGCTCTCGGCAACTCATATAACATTCCGGCCGTTAAAGCCTTACAGATTGAAGGAATCGATAACTTTATTAAAAATGCCCATAATATGGGGATTACAACATTAGACGATCGTAAAGATGCCGGTTTGTCTCTGGCCCTTGGAGGTGGAGAAGTTAAACTTGTTGACTTAACCGCCGCGTATAGCGTTCTTGCCAATAATGGCGATCGTAATCCACTGACTTCAATTCTCAAGATTCAGGATAGTCGAGGGAAAACTCTCTTCGAATGGAAGCCGGAACCAAAACAAGTCATTAAACCCGAGATTGCCTATGAGATTAGCGATATTCTATCCGACATCAACGCGAAGAAACTGACCTTTGGAAATCTTCTCGGCGTCCTCACGGTACCGAATAAAACAGTTGCCGTTAAAACAGGCACCACCAATGGTTTTAAGGATGCCTGGACGATAGGTTATACCCCATCAATCGTAGCGGGAGTATGGGCTGGTAATAATGACGGCAGTGAAATGGATCATGGAGGGGGGTCGACTGTTTCTGCCCCAATTTGGGACGATTTTATGACCAAATATCTGGCTAAGAAAGATAATGAGGGATTCACGCGACCAGACAGTGTAACGAGTAAAACCGTTGATTTCTTGTCAGGCAAAAATCCAACACCGGCATCAGGACAGCTTATTCAAGATTTATTTGCTCCTTGGCAAGGACCTGATGGTTTTGATGACGTTCATGTCCGCGTTAAAGTTTGTAAAAGTAATGGTAAATTAGCGACTGATGATACTCCAACCGACGAGGTTGAGGAACGAAACTACACGAAAGTTCATTCTGAACAGCCGAACAATCCAGCCTATGAAGGTCCGGTTCAGGCTTATGCAAGAAATGCCGGCCTCTCAAGCGATCCGCCAACTGATAAATGCGATCTGACCTTTAGTGATCCGAAAATATTGATCAGCAGTCCCGAAGGTGACTCAACCGTTTCAGGCATCTTTACTGTTTCAGCCGAGGTGACCATGCCTCCTGGCAGCACTGGCTCAGTTGAATTTGCTATCGATGATAAGCCCTATTCGACCGATACCTCCTCTCCGTACACGAGCACATTTGACACTGCCGACCTTTCGCTTGGTCCTCACGTTATTTCAGCCTATATAAGAGCAACGAATGGGCACAGCGCGAAAACTCAAATTACGATTCTTGTTGGAGCTGATTCCACTCCGCCAAACGAGGTGTCCAACGTTAGTTTGTCGCCAAACGGAAGCGGGAAAGCTAAGGCTTCATGGACCAATCCTTTGAATAGTGATTTGAACACTGTCGCCATATACGCCTCCCAATCCCCCGGTATTCAGGGTGCTAAAATTGCGACAGTCAGCGCACACCCGGGAGACAATCAGACCACAACCCTCAATGGATTATCCAATAACGTCATAAATTATATTACTTTCATTCCTGTGGATAAAACTGGCAACACAACGATAACAAGTAAACAGTATACTGTTACTCCTCCATAGATTATGGGTCAGCAGTGTCTGTAACTCAACTTCGATCTGTCCCATTGGCCTTTTTCTCTTTATTTGGGTGCTTTGGAGCAACGAAAATAATTTTCCCACTGACGGTTTGATAGATACGAACAACTTCACATTCAATTTCGCGGTCTACCATTTTATCTCCGCCTTCAACAATGATCATCGTCCCATCTGGTAAGTAACCTACTCCTTGCCCCGGCTCTTTGCCCTTTTGAATCACCGTGACCATTAACGTTTCACCAGGGAGAAGAACCGGCCGAAGTGCGCTGGCTAACGCATTAATATTCAAGACATGAACGCCGCGAATGTGGGCAATTTGATTAAGATTATAATCAAGTGTGAGCAGTTGTGCGTTATTTTTCTGAGCTAATCGGATTAATTCGGCATCAACTGTTTCTTCCGCCTGCGGCTCTTGCACGACCGTAATTTTGACTCGAGGCTGATTGCGTAAACTTGCTAAGACATCGAGCCCTCGCTTGCCTTTCGATCGCTTCATCGCATCTCTTGCATCAGCAAGTTTCTGTAATTCTTTCAAAACAACTTGGGGAACGATTAAATTACCAGGGATAAATCCGGTCTCAACGATACTCTCGATGCGTCCGTCAATCAAGACAGACGTATCGAGAACTACTGCCAATTCGTTATCTTTTTCTTCACGTTTAAGCAACGTGCGAATAAAATCGCTCGCCGTTTGAGCCTGAGCTAAGAAGAGGTCGAATACGCCAACCGCGATAATCACGTTGATAATAAGAGGAAGCCATCGGCCAAAATTCCCAGGTAACCCAACGAGTAACCGTCCAACCAGGGATCCCACTAGAAGCCCAATAATTAAACCGAAGAGGCCTAAAAAGAAATACGGAAATGAGACATGAAGTAGGCGCCTGAAGATAAAATAGGCTGAAACGGCCACGACTAAAGCGATTAAGAGGAAATAGACATCCTGTGAATTTTCAATCAGCATGATTAGTTTTGCGATCTCGTTTATTTAAGAGATTAAATTGAGCCCCGATATCACGAATCGTTTTGCCATTTGGAGTTGCGATGTAGCCAAGCCGACTGACTTCTTTCGCTCGACGTTCGCTTTGGCTGACTTTACGGACCTCACCGGTTAAGCCGACTTCTCCATAGAATACTTGCTTGTTCGGAATAGCAACCCCACCCGACGCTGAAAGCATCGCCATACATAATGCTAAGTCGGCGCCACGATCTTGAATCTTATAGCCTCCCACAACATTAATAAACACATCACTCGATGCAAAGGAAGCGTTGGTTCGGCTATCGAGTATCGCGAGAAGAATATGAAGGCGTTGGAGGTCTACTCCTAGGCTGGTGCGCTTAGGATAACCGAAAGGAGTCGGCATTACTAATGCTTGGACTTCGACCAAAATTGGTCGGACACCTTCCAACACGGCCGTTAATGCTGTGCCCGGTACTGGATCACCATGGTCTTCAATAAACACTCCCGATGGATCAGTAACAATCGACAAGCCTGTTTCTGATAATTGGAAGAGGCCGACTTCATTGGTCGCGCCAAAGCGGTTTTTCATGCTGCGCAGAATGCGCATTTCTGACCTTGGCTCGCCCTCCAGATATAATACCACATCAACCATATGCTCGAGGGTTTTCGGACCAGCGACCGTTCCTTCTTTCGTAATGTGCCCGACTAAAATGACGCTTATACCCAACTGTTTGGCCATATCTTGAAGCTTTAATGAACATTCACGAACCTGAACTAAACTGCCCGGTGTGCTGGGAAATGCTTCATCATATAATGTTTGAATAGAATCGATAATCACTAAGCTCGGCATTTCCGTTTCTAAAACTGAGCGAATCGTTGTTAATCGTGTTTCATTGGCAAAGAGAAAACAAGGCTCTAAACCTAATCGCTTGGCTCGACCAGCGACCTGCACTTCTGATTCTTCGCCGGAAAAGTAAATAACCTTTTCGACTGATCCGACTGATTGAGCGACTTGTAATAGTAAGGTTGATTTTCCAATTCCTGGCTCACCTCCAAGTAATATCACACTCCCTTTGACAATACCGCCGCCAAGAACTGAGTCAAACTCAGACAATCCTGTTGAAATGCGCCCCAAATGCTCTTCTATTTGAGCAATATTCAAAGTTTGGAGAGTTATTGATTCATTTCTTGCTTTCGTGCCAGCGTATGATGTTTCAACTTTAAACTCTTTGAATGTATTCCATTCGCCACAGACTGGGCAACGTCCCTGCCAAGTAATCGATTCTTCTCCACAATTGGAACAGACAAACAGTGTTTTTGTTTTGGCCATAAAATATCTACCTTATATCATTTGTAACGATTGAGCTGATGACATCCCTTTCACAATCATTTGTGGTTCACGCTGATTGCGAAATTCATTTATACTTAATGTTCCATAGACATCTACCACACCTTCAGTTGGTGGATGTTTTGTGTCCGCTCCGAAGAAAATAACCGATAAACTTGCTACTCTGTCGCCCAGCCACGCTTTAAGATGACGGCCGTCACTTAACCATTGACTGCGAGTAATCGTCGTCCCGGTAAGACTCCATAGTGGTTCTGGATTACCTATCCCCCATGGCATGAGTCTTTCGAGTGCCTCGAGCGTCTCAACTGAAAGAATCTCCGGCGAAATAGTCCCTTCGGTTTCAATGAGTGTCGCTGGACCGTCAGGTATAGGAGCCGTACTTAAAAATTTCTGAAGGGTGGCAACTTTGTCTTTCTGAACCGTTAAGCCGGCGGCCTGATCATGTCCGCCATAGGCTTCAATCAGGTCAGATGCAGAATCGAGCAAATCGGGGATATTGACGCCTGGTATGCTTCGTATACTGCCTCGGTAAGTATCATCAGTAACCTTCGCCAGCACCCCGACCGGACGCCCCCATTCCTCAGTTAAACGGCCAGCCACCACGCCTGTTAGTCCTGGATGCCAATCATCCCCCGTGATCAAGACGATCGATCCAGATGATTCAGATTGCAAACCTTTCGCTTGTTCCATCATCTTAGTTAGAATAAGCTGACTCTGCGTTCCGCGAGACATGATCTGTTTAATCGCTCGATCAATCTCATTAATGTCGTTACTCTGAAGAAGGATAAAGACATCATCCATACTATGCATCCGACCTGAGGCATTACATTTCGGAATAATTTTGAATACAATATCGCTGTAGCTGATTCGGGACATATCCAGCTCAAGGGCGGAAAATAAACGTTGCAATCCGAGTCGTCGGGTTTTCTGCAATACTTTAAGACCATAATGCACGAGCAATCGGTTTTCATCGATAAGTGGTACCATATCCCCGATTGTCGCGAGAGCCACTAAATCAAGTGACCAGGGTAACCAATTGGCGGGAATATCAGATTGCTTACTTTTTGGAGCCACAGCAATCGCCGCCGTAATAAATTTATAGACTACTCCTGTGCCACATAATTCTTTGAATGGATAATCTGAATGAGGGCGCTTGGGATTAATTACGGCCGATGCTGCCGGCAATTCAGCTCCACATTCATGGTGGTCAATAATTATGGCATCAATTCCTTTAGAAGATGCATAGGTAACGGTATCGTTATTTCGGATACCGCAATCCACAGTTATGATTAGTTTTACATTTTTGACATGCAAGCGATCTACAAAAAGTGGTGAAAAACCATACCCTTCTTCCCGGGTAGGCAAGATAACATGAGGAGGTTTTGCTACCAAGTTTATAAAAAGCGATAATAACGCCGCTCCCGGTGTACCATCCATATCATAGTCACCAACAATGCCAATTGGTTCATCGGCTTCGATAGCGTGCCAAAACCGTTTGACGGCTTGATCCATATCAGTCAGACGAAACGGATCATGAAGATCGTCCGGAAAACGCGGCTCAAGAAAAGTGTCGAGATTATCTATTTTTCTTCGAGACACAACGTGCGAAAAGAGATCGGTCGTGACTCGTGGGCCATCGCGCCAGTTTTTTACCATGTGTCATCCTCCGAGTCGATTATACCTCAGATTGAACCCCGTGAACATCGTGCGCGTGAGGGTCTGCAACCTAGAATATATTCAACTTATGTTTGTAATCATCTAACCATACGGTAGCTTACTAAGCTCATAAAAGATTTTCTATTATTTCCAATACCCCCAACGAGTAGCTCTGACATCGATTATTTTCGCTTCGGGATGTTTTGCTAAAATACTCTTCGCGGCATCAAGTTGTTCCTGTAACGGACGTTGCGCGGTAAGGCGGATACGAATATCCCCTTGCAGCAAAGCATCGATATGAAATGTCGTTTCTGAAATTTCATTGCCCAGGTAAGCTTGCGTGAATAGCGTTGGAATCCGCTTTTGCATATCAGTCACAAATTGAATAAATTCTGGCGTTACAATTGTTTGTCCTATGTCTGTCGCCAGCCCGGATTTATCGACTATCTTAGGCAAATCTGCATAGTCTGGTTTATCACCTTGCTCGAAAATCTCCCCTTCCGAATCGATGATATAAATCACGTCATTGATCTGCCAACGAAGCGCCGGTCGTCGCAAGGTGATATTAATTCGGACCACATGGGGTAATCCGCGCACAACGGTCACAGTCTCAATCGGCGGATAGGATTGAGTCAGAGTCTGAGCGAGAGAAGTTGCGTGCAGTCGAAAAATATTTCCGCCAGTCAATCGATCAGCAGCGGCCCGGACTGACTCATTATCTGAACCTATGATTTCTATTTTTTCAATTGAAAAAACTGGACTAAGAAAGAAAAACCAGTACAGCCCACTGATAATTCCACCGACAACCAAAACTATACCGATATAACGATACCGATTCGAGGACGACCGCTCTTTCGGCAGCGGTTTTCCCGGCATAAGACCGGGCATACGATGAATTCTTGATCTCATAGTTATGATCTAGCTCGTGAGAAAAATATCGCGTTACAATGTGCTCATCATACCATAGCCGAAATATCATCACTCTCGTCATCCCACAACCCAACCCGCTCAATATGAGTCTGAAGCGGATGAAGATCACTCGCTTCAGCGTGTTGCATCAGATGAATGAGCTCCCATGCTTGTTTACTCGCACCGTAACCAGAATTAATTATAAAATTCGGATCATCCTGAAAAACGGAAACTGCGCCGATATGCCATTGCTTCACTTGTGCACGATCAACATAATGCATAGCCTGAGTCAAAGCAGGATGATTTATGATGGTTTGTTCACCATTCTGTTTTAAACGAACCGTACTGAACGGGCGTAATACTGGGAACTTCGGCAATCGTTGAGGAGTAATTGCTTTAACTTTTTGTAAACATGTCTCATGACTCATCTTTGAGAGTTGGATTGTAACTGACAAGATAATCGGTAAACACATTTCCGGATCAATCGACTGCATCTGCTTCAACCGAGAAGTATAAGGACTAAATTCAAACCACTCGCGATCAATCCGACGAATGATGCCGGACGAAGGGGCTTTCTCACGGGGGAAAAGCAAGGTGGCAGATTTAACATAATTACCAATATGGCTATCGCCAACCGTGGCGTTGCCATATACCGCTCCTCCCACAGTACCTGGAATACCTGATAGAAATTCAAGACCACTATATCCTAATGAAATTGCCCGACTCACAACATGGCTGAGAGGGGTACCTGCATCGACAATGACTTGGGAGCGATCATGAACAAACAGCATTGAAGTTGCTCGATTCTGGATAATTAATCCCGGGTAGCCCGAATCGCTCATGAGAACATTGGATCCATCACCGATTACCCGGTACGGCACCTGGAGGGCTCCAGCCTGGCGTACTGCAGTGACGATATCATCAAGTGAATGACAAACAGTATAGTAATGCGTTACGCCTCCGGTTTGAAACCAAGCAATTTCTCGCATTGGAACGTGATCGCTGATAGTCATCTATGCAACTTGCGGCAAGAGAGAACTGAGGATCTCTTGGCACACCCCTTCCACCCCACAACTTACGATACAATCAGTCGAAGCAACTCGATCAGCTAAAAGATGCGACATTTCACTTGCAGAATCAAAATAATAGGTTTGAGGATGGGTTCGTTTCATTTCGCCAATGAGATGTCTGATATGCAACCCTTCTGATTTCTCTTTGGGGTAGCCTTTGATATCGGCTAAATAAACAAAATCGGCGATAGAAAGGGCCTTTTCTAGTTCACTAAACAATGCTTTAGTCCGTAAATATGATCCCGGTTGATAAAGACACCAGATTTTTTTCTCTGGATATTGTGTTCGAATTGTCGAAAGTAAATCTTCAATCACTGCCGGATGATCGGCCTGATCATCGATCAGTAATCGCCCCTCCTTCCCATGTTTAATATCATTAAACCGACTATATTGCGGAAGCGTTGCTAACCCACGATAGACGATTTCCGGTCGCAGCTCCATAATCATCGAAATGATACACACCGCAGCGGCCGCATAAACAAATCGATCTCCTACAAAAGGAATAATAAACGGGCCTAAACGACGACGGTCATGAATAAGAAAAAATTCAGTTTTACCATTTTCTACCGTAACTTCACGAATTTGCCATTTCGCATCACGGTCAAATCCATATGTTTCAATATGGCGATCGACGAGGTGGACATGTAGCCGTTTCATGCGGGCATAATCACTGTTTCCAATGATCAGTCCTTTTCGCGGGACTCGCTTGGCGAAAGCATAAAATGACTGATAGACATCGTCGAGAGTGGTATTTAATTCAGGGTAGTCGTAAAGAATGCTCGGAATCATCGCAATTTCTGCTTCATAGGACAGAAAGTCAGCCTCGTAGGTGGTTGCATCTCGCTTAAACCCGGTTAGAGGTAACATAAACCAATCCGATTCTTCCGCAACAGCCAAGCTAATTTCTTCATGTGCTGATGTGATCGTACTGGTTAGTCCACGAACAGGAACTCGCGCGTTCTGCCACGTATGGGCTAAGAACGAAGCAACAATTTTAGCCTCATAATCGCCCAATATTGCCAATCGACGACAATCCTCACTCACCAACTTAGCATAATCGGTCTCTGACATGACGGGAATCTTCAACTTCAGTCCAGCTTCAGCTTCTACATGACGCAGATCATAATAATGTGAAATAACTATCAAATCGACCGATTTTCCAATATTTACTTGAGCATACATATCGTAAAAGGTAACGCCGGCCTTTTTGAGCTCGTCGAGATAGATTGACTGAGAGACATCATGCGAACCGCTCACCTGGATTCCCAATGCGACTGAAAAAAAAGCCAGACTAGCCATTTCTGGAGCCAGCACACCGACAAAATGGACTGATTGATAAGAAATCATTGAGTTATTATATCTACTATGAGATTTGCGACCTGCGCAGATGAATCGCAACAGTTAAACTTGCGAGTTCCTTTCTTAAGTTCGGTCCGTAATTTTGGATCGTGTAAAAGCGAGTTGATCGTCTCATAGAGCAGAGAAGGCGTCAAATTTTCTTGGTTTAAAAGTATAGCCGCATTATAACGGACAAACAGTTCGGCGTTTTGGAGCTGATGATTATTTGCCGCACTTGGCAGCGGGATAAGAATCATCGGCTTTTCTAATGTTGCTAATTCAAAAATCGTCGAACTGGCACGTGTTACCACAACCGTCGCTTCGCGCATGTATTCGGCAATGTCCGGCGTAAAATCTAGCACACCATAATTATCAGCAATTTCATCGGGTAAGCCATCTTTGATCGCTTTAAATTCTTTATAGGATTGAGGACCAACAATATGCATAACCGAAGCAGACTGAAGTAGATCTGGTAAAATCGAGGCGATCATCTCATTAATTGCCATCGCCCCTTGGCTTCCGCCGGTAATGAGAACCATCGGTTTGCCATGGTGAGTGGTATGTCGTGATTCGCAGAATTCTGGGCGCAAAGGCAGCCCAACCCATTTAATCTTGTGGGCAAAACGAGTTGGATAGAAAGCCGCGGGAAAACTCGTCAGAACAGTCGAAGCAAAGTTAGCAATCAGACGATTTGAGATCCCCATGACAACATCGGATTCATGGGTAATGAGTGGCGTATGAGTTGCTGCTGCGGCTAGAGCAACGGGAAGCGCAACTGGTCCACCTTTAGAGAAAATTAGGTCGGGCTTTTTGCTCTTAATCAGGCGATAACTTTGAACGATACCTATGAGAACTAAAAGTGAGTCTCGAATATTAAGTAGAATAGAGCCAAAAGTTAAATAGCGTCGAAGCTTTCCGTTCTGAATGGACACAAAATGTATTCCCGCTTGACGCGCCAGTGTCGCTTCCCTCCCCTGACCATCGCCTATATAGGTCAGTCGTATTTGAGGATGTCTATGCTTCAACTCTTCTGCGACCGCTAAGAGCGGCATAATATGACCTGCGGTCTCTCCGCCAACCAGCCAAACTGAATGATGTATTTTGGAATTTTTTTCCTTCATATTATGTTCATTATAAAGCACAGCAAAGATAATTCCGAAATCTAAATGCTAAATGACGAATTTTGTCATTCGATAATCGGGTTTCGTCATTGTTATTACTTTCCGTAGCCGTGTTTGGAAATATTAACTACCAAACCGATCGCCGATAACATTACAATGAGAGATGTTCCACCATAACTAATCAATGGTAATGGTACACCCGTGAGTGGCAATATGCCGAGAATTGCCCCGATATTTATAATGGCTTGAAGAAGGAGAGCGGTGGTAATCCCAAACGCGACCATCCGACCAAAATCGTCCCCAGCTCGAGCCGCTATTTGGTAGCCACGGTAGGCAAAAAGCCCTATCACTGCTAAGACAAGAAGAGCGCGAAAGAAGCCTAACTCTTCTACAATAATGGCAAATATTGAATCGGTGTGTGGTTCGGGCAGATAGAGATATTTTTGTAAGCTCTTACCAAAGCCGCGTCCCCACAATCCCCCAGAGCCGATCGCGAGGAGTGACTGACTAATATGATATCCTGACCCAAGTTTGTCACTATTAGGCTGTAAATAGGTCATTAAGCGCTGGAGCCGGTAAGGTTCAATCATGATGAGAAATCCAATCATTCCAATACCTGAGGCCACTGACAGACCAATTTGCGTCATCGTTGCCCCTCCGACAAAAAACATCGCCCCAGCCGTACCGAGTATGACAAGGAGAGTACCCATATCGCGCTGTTGAATCAGGATGAAAATCAATGGGATGACCAAACCCGCGAAGGGTAGCAAACCTTTTTTAAATGTTTTTATTAATTTACCATTCTGTTCTAACCAGGCTGCAAAATAGAGGATAAAACTAATCTTAACTAATTCTGAAGGTTGGAGCTGAAATGAACCGAGATTAATCCATCGTGCCGCCCCTTTGGCTGACTTACCAATCCCTGGTATAAAAACGATCAATAAAAGTATTACGCTGATCCAGAAGAAGGGTTTTGCGTACTGACGCCAAGTTCGATAGTCTACTATCGACAAAATAACCGCTCCAAATAATCCAATAACAAGAGCGGTTAACTGTTTAAAGACATAGGCATAATTTTGGTTAAATCGTTCTGACGAGACCACAACTGAGCTCGAAGAAATCATGACGAGCCCAAAAAGAACTAAGATAGCGGCAAGTGAGATATAGGTAAAGTCTGGATTAGCTTTGTTGGAACGAAATCGATCGAGTGACATGGGGTTATAATGACGAATACAAAATGCCAAATGACGAAAATCGGCTCGTTGGATTCAGATTTTGGTATTTGGATTTCGTCATTTTTTATTAGCCTTTTCCCACTAAAGCGATAAAGAGTCCAATAACCGAAAAGACCGCGGAAATAATCCAAAATCGTTCGGTGACCTTTGTCTCAGGCCAACCAAGAGCTTCGAAGTGGTGGTGAATCGGCGCCGAACGAAAAATTTTCTTGCCGCCCCGAAGCTTTTTTGAACCTATTTGGAGAATGGTACTCAATCCTTCAACCATGAGAACAATAGCAATAATCGGTAAGACAAACACGCTATTAGTCAGAAACGCTATTACCGCTAACGTCATACCGAGCGGCATAATTCCGGTATCGCCCATGAAAAATCGTGCTGGATGAATATTAAACCAGAGAAACGCCAATGTTGATCCTACAATCGTCCCGCAGAATGCGGCTAGCGCCACCTTGCCTTGAAAGAGCGCGATAAAGGCAAATGCTCCGAAGGCAATCGCCATGACTCCACCGGCTAACCCATCAAGTCCGTCGGCTTGATTGGCAGAAAATGCTGTCCAAACCAAGACACCAACAAACAATGGAATATAAAACCAACCAAGATCAATATTGCCGTAACCGGGAATATGAAAAATACTAAAACCTAATTTGTAGTAAAACCACCATGCTCCGATGAGTGCCACTATGGTATACAATACGAGTCGATGAAAAAACCTGAGTCCGCCATTTTTCGAACCAACACCGTATATATTCATCAAGTCATCAATGGCACCGATGACCCCGGTCGTAACGATGACAAACAGAGGGAGCCAGGTTCCGGCTCGGTCAAGATTCAGTACTAAGGTGATGATAGCGGCCGTAACCCAAATGAGTAATCCACCCATTGTCGGGGTGTTCTCTTTGTTCTTATGGAGATTGTAATATATGGGGGCCGCTTCTTTATCGTCGAAGGTATGCTGACGAATCCGTTTGCCGAGACGATTCTTAAATAGGAAATCGGTGAAGAGCGGAGTCCATAACATAGCGACAATAAAGCTCAGGCTCGTCAATAAAAAAACATATTTAATGTCAGTTAAATTAATAGGAAGCGTTTCCATTTTCAACCTTTCTTGACGGTTAGTCGTTACGTTTTAGCGAGCCACTCCGCTTCTTGTCGTACCAGAAGTTGTTTGGATTGATTGGGATGAGCCATCAAAGCCTTAACCAAACGTTCGAGACGAATACTGTTTTGCGAACCTTTTACTAATACTATAGCACCGGGTTGGAGCTGCCTCAACGCAGTCGGCACGGCTTCATCAGCGGTCATGAACCAAGTATCTGCCTGATAGTTTTTACTCTCAGGACCAACGGCAATCACATAATCAGCACTTAATTTAGCCAACTTTCCGATCCGCTTGTGTATAGGGGCTGGATCACGTAATTCACGCATATCGCCCAAAATGGCAATCTTTTTTTGACCTGGGAACTGCTTTAATAGGGCCAGGGCGGCTTCCATTGCTTCTGGTTGGGCGTTATATGATTCGTCAAGGATCAAACTGCTATTTTTCCCATGAATAAGCGACCCTCGCCCGGGCATGGGTCGGATTTCTTTAAACGCTTGGAGCTGAGTGTTGGCTGGAATGTTAAGGCTATCACCGATCGCCGCGGCAAAAAGCACACTATAAAGGTGATGTTCACCAAAGCGGTTGATCAGTAATCGTTGGGTTCGATTATCATGATGCAACACGCCATGCGTACCTGATTCGTTGACCGAGATGCCGGAGACAAAGTAATCAGCCCGCTGATGTAGACGGACTAAGATTTTATGTTGTGGATCAGCAACTTTTATTTTGCTTAAATAATCATCATTACCATTCAAAAAAATCCAACCATCGAGACTCACAAATTGGAGTAAAGATGTTTTCTCCTGTTGTATTGCCTCGAGATTACCAAGAAATTGACTATGCGATTCGCTTACTGACGTAATAACGGCGTGAGTCGGACGAACCAATCGTGCCAGATAGGCGATGTCCCCCTTATGATCCGCGCCTAATTCTAAAACCATACATTTTGGAACTTGACCGAAGAAGGCGACGATCGTGCCTCGAGCAAGTGCTCGTAACCACCCGAAAATAGAATGGGGTTCGGATTGAAAACCAAGGATAGTTAAGGGAACACCGATTTCAGTATTAAGACTTTTCGGAGTGACGATAGATTCATTACCGTACGCTTTTTTTATCATCTGTCCGACTGCTTCTTTCGTGCTCGTCTTTCCAACGCTACCCGTTATAGCGATAACTGGACCGGAGTAACGTGATCGGAAAACAGATGCCTGTCCGTATAAAATCAGTCGAATGATAGAGACAAAAAATGACTTCATTGTGGTTTATCCGGTAAGACTTGTTGATGGTAAAGAACCCAGGCAGCAATTTGGCCGAAGGTTGGCCCGGCTGATGATTCAGCAAATTGAACACTTTTTGGATTATCTAATTTAACCACCATTGCATATTGTGGATTCGAGATAGGAAAATAACCGGCAAAAGAGCCGATGTGTCGATCTTCATAATAGCCGCCATTTGGGTCAGCCACTTGAGCAGTACCCGTTTTGCCACCAATACGATACCCTGGTACTTTTGCTCGTTTACCTAAACCATTTTCCACTACTGATTCTAACATAAGACTGATTTTATTGCTGGTGTCTTCACTGACAACATGCCCAACTTCAGTTGGTTTAATGGTAGAAATGGTCCCTTGCTCATCAAGAACATCAGACACGATATACGGCTGCATCATCACCCCTTTATTGGCGAGTGCGCTATAGGCGGTAACCATTTGCAGCGGTGTTGCGGCAATGCCCTGTCCAAAAGACAATGTTGCTCGGGTTAAATCATTCCATTTCTTGACATCGGGCATAAACCCACCGGCGACATTTTTAAGATTTAACTTGGGACTATCGCCAAAACCAAATTTTTTCATTTCTTCATACTGACTATCGTTTCCGAGTTTATTGGCGAGCCAAACCATCGCGACGTTGTCGGAATTTTCAAGGACTTGAGTCATCGTTTCGGTGCCAAAGGCTTTCTTTTCTGCCGTATAAATATCGTGATTCAAAACTCGAATTGAGGCTCCGAATGTCTCTTTGGTATCGGGCTCTACCAGCCCTTTATCTATAGCCATGGCCATAACTAAAGGTTTCATAATAGAGCCTGGTTCCCATGAATTCGATATAACTGGATTTATGTATACATTCTGATTGTCTTTCGCCACCGTATTATAGTCATTTGGATCATAGGTAGGCACAGAGGCCATAGCGATGATGGCGCCTGTTTTGGGATCCATAATAACGACAGACCCACTATCCGCTTGATAATTTTTAACGGCATCAGCGAGTGTAGTTTCGACATACCTCTGTATATCTCGATCGATTGTTAATACTATTGTCGCGCCGGTTTTTGCTTTGACTTCGTCGTTGACGTTAATTAAACGATTTTGATTGTCTTTTTCACCGACTTGATACCCATTTTCTCCACGAAGAACTTGGTCGAATGTCCCTTCTAGACCATAATTACCCTCGCCATCATTGTTTACAAATCCAAGCAATTGCGAAGCTAATGACTTTTCAGGATATATTCTTACAGACTCGGGGTATAGCAAAACTCCTCGTAAATGGAGAGCAGTGATCTTATCGTATTGTTGTCTCGACAATCGATGCCTTAGTGGTGGAATGTAAAACTTCTTATTATTAATTTTGTTATAAATATCATTTTCCGATAATTCGATGACTGGCGCCAGACCTTTAGCTGTCGTTTTTGGATCTAGAACTTGATTAGGCACAACAATTACTTCGTAACGCTCTTCATTAGTGGCCAATGGATAATAAGTATGATCATCGAGTTTAACCACAATAGAACCTCGCTGTCCATCAACCTCTTTGCGGTACATATACTGATTTTCGGCCGCCTGGACCGTATCTTTATATTCAATGACGGTTTTCTGATACAGACGACCCGTGAACGTGAGAAGCATCAACCCGGCCAAGGTGATGATGACGGTGAGTCGGCGTTGCCATTCAGCAAAATCCATAGCGATCCCATGGATTAGTTTGCACAAATCCTAAAATTGACCTGCGTTTTTTAAGCAGAAGACCTCCAATATTAAACCCAGCATCGCGACGGTTGAAGTGCGAAATATTGACAATCAACGCTTCTTCACGTCCCATGCTACTGAGAGAGATGCTCCACGCTGGTAACCGGTTCTAAACCCAATTGACCGGCCGATTGTGTGATAGTATCAAGCGCTTTCATCCGGGTGATATTTAACTCTAGATCAGCTTGCTCTGTTTCCATAGTATCTGCTTGTGACCTTAGGCTTTGTACTTCGACCCGCTTGGTCGTAGCTCCCGTGGATTGAGCAATATAGAAAAGAGCTAGAATAGCAAGGATGAGGAATCCAATGAGTCGCGACGAAACCAAACTCAACCGAACTAATTTTCGTGACGGTCGCTGTGATTGGGTTGACATATGGTTTACATAGCTAACTGGAATCATGCTGCTCCCCTCCTAATTTTTGAGCTAAGCGCAACTTGGCGCTACGGGCTCGAGGATTTTTTCGTACTTCATCATAGCTCGGAGTAATCACGTGTGACACTCTGAGTAGCTTACGACGGTCTCGTAGAAACCGCTTCACAATCCGATCCTCCCCTGAATGGAAGGTAATGATAGCGAGAGTTCCCCCTGGCGTTAAGAGATCAATGGCTTGCGGTAGAACAGTGTGTAATTCATCAAATTCAGTATTAACCCAAATCCTTAAGGCCTGAAATATCGGCGCCAAAGCATGGGGATTCCACACATCGATCGCTTGCTTCAGATCATAAGCTACTTTAAATGTCGCTTTCCTGCGAAATGAGACGATTTTTCGAGCTAAGGTGCGGCTATTATGACGATCACCAAATTCATATAAGATGTCGGCAATTTCGGTTTCGTTCCCGTGGTTAAGTAAATCAGCGGCTGAGTGTGGCAATGTTGGCGTAAGTCGCATATCCAGATTGGAATTATCATCGAGACTCAGACCATACGAGAGGACACTGAGCTGCCTTGAGGATATGCCCAAGTCGAGGAGAATACCATCAACGTGTCTGAATCCGGCTTTTACTGCTCGTTCTTTCAAGCTGGAAAATCGCGATTCAACGATCGTTATCCGTTTACCCCATTTGGCTAAGTTCTCCTTGGCCACCATAATTTGCTGTGGGTCTTGATCGAGGCCTAAGACCTTTCCGTCAGGCTGACTTGCTTCTAAAAGTGCATTGGCGTGCCCTCCATCTCCGAGGGTGGCATCGATATACCGCGAACCCGACTGCGGTTCTAATGCCGTAATAACTTCGTTAAGGAGGACAGGACTGTGTTTCATATTCGTGATTCTCTCCTCCCTAACCCATGGCCAGTAGCAGGAATGTGCCCCTCCAAAGTTAGCTGATCCCAAAAGATAACTCTTTTTGCGGGAAGATCTAACCCCGGCGTTTTTCCAATGTCATAAATGAAATTGGACAGACCTACTGAAAGAAAATAACAGTGCGGTGCTTGGGTCCGGGATAACCGGAATACCCACTACTGGTCGAATGAGTTTTGGTGCTTCTGGAAGCCTGTAGAGCTCTCGAGAAGCATAATTGAATCCGGCCAGACCGTTACGTCATTTGACATTTCGATACAGGCCATGTAAAGGTGTTATATACCAAGCTCCGAGAGCTGGCTCGCAATGTCTGAAGAATTGGCCTGGGCATTCTGACTGTATTCAGTCCATCTAGCCTTATCCCAGATTTCAATTCGGTTATACAGTCCAGCCACGATCGTGTTAGCGCCCAGCCCAGCATATTGGCGCAGATAAGCAGGCAAAATGATTCTTCCCTGTTTATCTGCCTCAACATCCATGGCTCCGGCTAACATGAGGCGCGTAAAAGACCTGGCATTTGGTTCAGTGATTGGCAACGAGGCAATCTGTTCGGCTAATTTTTCCCATTCCTTTTTGGGATAAACGGTTAAACAGTTATCAAGTCCGCGTGTTACCACTGCTCCATCGGCTAAAGCATTGCGGTATTTTACCGGAATGGCCAAGCGCCCTTTTGCATCAATAGAATGTTCGAATTCGCCAAGAAACATTTTCATCCTTTCTGCATTTCTGGCTATCCGCCACCATTCCCCACCTGACACCACCATTCACCATTACTACCTACTCTATTGTGGACAGACCTGCCTGTCAAGACCTATATATAAGCATGCAAGTAGATAATAGGCCCAATATTTAGTATTCAAAAACAGACTCTCTTGAGGAGAGCCTGTTCAATGTTACCCTATCATGTAGTGTGCGAGCTGAGCCATTGCCCACTTAAGCGAAAATCTTTCTGAATATACTATTATACAAGACGACTTTCGAGCCAATGATTTAGTTCGGAAGTAGAAATTCTTACTTGCTCCATCGAGTCACGATCACGAATCGTCACCGTATTATCTTCCTTCGTTTGATAATCCAAGGTAATACACCAGGGTGTGCCAATCTCATCTTGCCGACGATAACGTCGACCAATCGAACCCGATTCATCGTAAAATGTGGTCATAGATTTTCTTAAATCTTCGGCCAATTGCTTTCCGAGCTCAGCCAAACCATCCTTTTTTACGAGTGGCAGGACAGCAACTTTAAAAGGCGCCAAGAATGGCTTGAGATGCAAAACCACATCGGTTTCTGTTGGTTCTTTCTCCTCAGGCATTGCCGCATCATCACTTTTGCGACCACCTGGGTATTCTCGGTACGCATCACATAATACCGCAATAAATAAGCGATCAATCCCTTGGGTAGGCTCTATAACGTAAGGCACAAATTTTTCATGCGTTTCTTGATCAAAATAGGTTAAATCTTTACCCGAAAATTCCATGTGACGCTTGAGATCATAATCCGTTCGATTAGCGATTCCGCCTAACTCATCCCACCCGTGAGGAAATCGATAATGCATATCAATCGTTCGTTTTGAATAGTGGGCCAAACTCTCTTTCGACTTTTCGTCCCGTTTAATATTGGCTTTGTCGATTCCCACTGATTCATAAAAATGCTCCCACGCCCCTACCCAATGGTCAAACCATTCCTCGTCAGTGCCAGGTTTGACAAAAAATTCCAGTTCAGCGATTTCAAACTCGCGTAAGCGAAAAAGCCAGTTGCCTAATCCAATTTCATTACGGAAACTCTTGCCGATCTGACCAATGCCAAATGGAACCTTTTGTCGCGTTGTTTCTAGAACATATTTAAAATTCGCAAACATGCCTTGGGCTGTTTCAGGACGTAAATAGGCGATATTAGCTGATTCTTCGGTCGCCCCTAGAAATGTTTTGAACATCAAGTTAAACTGTCGGGCCTCAGAAAAATGATGTTCACCCCCCTCAGGACATTTCCAAAATTTTCCGTCTGATTTTTCCGGCATATGATCTTCCCGGAAACGCATATGACATTTAGTGCATTCAACTAATGGGTCAGTAAAGCTTTCTAAATGGCCTGAGGCCTCCCAGACTCTCGGATGCATAATAATCGACGAATCGATCCCCACCATGTCGTCACGTTGGTGAATAAACGTTTTCCACCACAACTGTTTTAAGTTGTTTTTTAATTCCACACCGAGCGGACCGTAATCAAAAATCGAGGCTATCCCACCATAAATTTCACTTGATCCAACAACGAATCCTCGTCGTTTGGCTAGATTCACAATCGGTTCGAGAGAGGATAAAGGCATAAGTCGATTATAAAGAATAACCTGTTATTGATCAATAAATATGAGCAACAATGTTACTTGGTTTTTATCCGCGAAATAGAACTATTAATACCCGTTACAAATTCGTTTGGTACGATTCCGGCCCATTCCTCGATATGCTGAAGGGTAATAATACTGCCTTGCTGTTTGCCCAAAAGCACTACCTCTTCATCCTCTTCGAGACGCAGTACTCCGGTGACATCAATAGTCGCATAGTTCATACTTACCCGGCCAATGATGGGGCAACGCTTGCCTCGAATTAACACCCATCCAACGTTACTTAACCGACGATCCAATCCATCGGCGAAACCAACTGGAATAGTCGCCGTTCGAACGATCCTTTGGGCAGTATAAGTCCGATTGTAACCAACCGATTCTCCCGGCTTTACCTGTCCGAGAGCCACGATTTTCGTTTTCCACGTCAGGGCAGGTGTCGTTTCTGGAAAATATTTGGAATAGCCATACAGCGCAGCGCCTAATCGAACAGCGTCAAAAAGGGTTTCGTTACGATATTTGCCCAGTCCGCCACTGGCGAACACATGGGTAATAGGAATCGCTAATTTTTTTCTTTGCAGATTGAATTGTAATTCCTGCATAAGGGAAATTTGGCCAATGCTGATTAATTCGTCTTCAACATGAAACAGGTGGGTAAATATGCCGATGGGCTGGACGAGTGAACTATTTAATCCATATTTCGTGAGGATTGATTCAACTTCCAAAGAATTTAGCCCTGTTCGATGCATACCCGTTTCGATTTCAAAATGGACTTTGACCTGTTTTTGTCGTGTTTTGGCAAAATGTTCCAATCGCATAAAATAAGATATTGAGGTAACCGCCAAATGCCAGCCACGCTCTAACGCCATAAGTAGCATTGAATCGGGGACCGGAAACAAAACAAGGATTGGTAGTTTATAGCGTTGATCGGAAAGCTGTTTAGCATCTTCTGGGTCGGTAACCACAAAGGCGTCCACTCCGCCCCGCCAAAACGCCTCACTAGCGATGGCCAAATCATGACCATAGGCGTTAGATTTGACGACAGCCCAAATCGGTAAATCCGCTACAATGTTGCGGATGACACGAACATTATGCACTAACGCAAAGCTATCAACTTCAATCCATGATGAAGCCATATTTTTATGTTTGTAAAAGCTGCGTGTCGCGATACGACACGGTGGCGGACATCAGAGGCTGTTCCAAGACATACCTGGCATAATGAATTAAGACATTATGAAGCTGATCAACGACCTCCCCTTCTCCAACCAATCTGCTCATCTCAGTTATGGGTTGTCGTTGGAGAAACCGTAAGGCTTTAAGCGATTCTCCGGTTATTTGTTGCATGGTACCAGTGATGCAGTTATCGGTCACCACGCCACCGGCACTATGATCCCAGGCAAATCGTCCACCAGCCTCTAATCGTATTTTACATACAACACATAAAGATAATTCCGGCGCATAACCCAACTGACCTAATAATCGCATCAGTATCCCCATAAACAGGAGCGGCTGATCCTGCTGCCGTAACCGTAAACTACCCTCCGCTAAAACTCGATAGATGTCTTCATGAATGACCCCTTCTTCCATTGCTCGGTCAACAACTTCCGACAGGAGAGAGATTCGTTGTAACGCCGTTGCATCTTCAGCTAGTCCAATGATTGAATGTTCTACGTTGACTTGCGACAAAATAGGGATCGTTGGCTGAAGGTTAATCTGACCACTAATAATCGAAAAAAGTTCGATGTGCCCAACCAAACGGCTGGTAGTTTTGCGTGCGCCCTTAGCAATTACTCGTAATTTTCCATTATTCCGGGTTAAGAGAGTTAACAATACGTCGGCTTCACCAAAATTTTTCTTTCGCAAAATGATTGCTTCATCTTTCACACTGTGATGAGAATTCATAGAGCCACTATAACATAAAGAAATCTCCCTCGTTGACATGATGAATCAAGTAAACGAAGGAGATAGATGGTGTGAGCCGACCGACTCACGAATGATTGCTGATTGATTCTTTCGAATCTTCTTGCTCCAAGCCAGTCGTCACCGCTCGGATAATGAAATCCCGTTCTGGCCCCTGTGGCATTGAGGCGAGAAGCATAGCAATGCGATAATAACCCTCTCCGGCCCGCGGGTCTTCATGACGTCTCGCTTCACGAATCAGACCATCAACAACTTGGCACATGTTTCTTCTCCTACGAAAAAAGCTCCCGGTTGGGAGCTCTCTTCAGTGTCGTGTAACCTAAGGGTGGTTACGAAGACGGCTCCCGATGCGTGTCACCTAAAATAAGCAGGCCAAGGACCAGCTGACTTTGGAGATTGCTCATGGAAGCAACATACGACATGACTTAATAATAAACCAAGAAAACTGTTATTGCAATAAAAAAAGCGGGCCGCCATCAGGTGGCCCGCTTGTAAGAGTGGAGCGGGGCCGATTAGAGGGTATCATCGAGGGGCCAGGCCTCGATTGCTCGTTTCTGATCAAAGGGGTAATGAATCACAAAATCAGTAGTCTGGCCTGGTGGACCATCGATTGGCATATAGCCCTTAACTCCGGAGGCTCTTAGTTCTGCCTCTTCTTCCTCATGTTGTCGGTCAACTTCAGGACCAGACAACTGCTTTTGCAGAGCTGCGAGCCGCTTCTGCCTCGCCATTACAACATCTCGTGCTGACATAATATCTCCCTTACAAATGGATTCCAGAAATTCTACCGGGGAAAGCCGACGAGGTGTCAACTCATCAAATAGCAGTTCTGGAAACTCACATTCGACGTAATATCAAATTAGACTAATCCCAAATCTAAGGCAAGCTAATATTATTTATGAAAGCGGCGGTCTGTCATAAGACGGACCGCCTTCCCGAATCACACCGGCTGCACCCGAACTGTTAATCTGTCGACAACCTGACTTCGAAGAGGATCGGGTAATCGCCCTCTTCGATGGCTCTCTCGTACTCGCCCTTCAGCAATTTGCTTTGCTCTTTCGGCCGTGTAGCTCTTAACTTCTTCGGGCCAAGTCCATTCCCCTTCCTCGTCTATCAGGCCAACAAATACTTGCCAACGAGGCATATCTGCGTAGTCCATCCCCTTCTCCTCCGATCCGTTAAAATGGATGGAATAATAATACCATAAAATCAGGTTTGGTCTACCTCGCAGAAGTGAGCCGTTCGGCCACCAATTTTTTTTCGCGTGACCGGGTGACCGCACGGTTGAGCGATTTCTTGATGATACACATGAGCATGACCCAAATAGTCGCCCCGTTTACCTTCTACACTGACATAGGTGCTATCCGATGTTCCCCCGAGACGAATACTTTCTTTCAAAACGTGTTGAATCGCAATAAATAATTTTTCCCATTCTACCTCTGAAATATCTTTAATTTTTCGCTCCGGGTGAATATGAGCTTCATACAGGACCTCATTTACATAAATATTTCCCAGTCCGGCAATCAGATGCTGATCAAGTAATCCAACAAAAATAAGTCGGTTGGGGTATTTTATGAGCTGATTCTTAAACTTTTCAACCGAAAAAGACGGATCCAATGGTTCGGGACCCACTGAACCTAACATGCCATATGAATCAGCTTCATCAGTTGGCACAACATGAATCCAACCAAATTTACGCAAATCATTAAAATAGAGCTTACTCCCATCGGTAAAATAAAAAATCACATGAGTATGACGGTGTGGTAACGGCTGATTATACGCGGCTTGAGGATGACCACCAACCAGCTTTTGTTTTTCATTGGCAGATTGAAACACCAATTGACCAGTCATTTTTAAATGGATGAGCAGCGAAATATTATGACTCAAATCTATCAGCAGAACTTTTGCTCGCCGACGGACTTTCCTGACTTCCAATCCGGCGATCTGCCCGGTTTCACCCAAAATCTTGTCCGTGCCGACGAAAAGTTTTGGGACACGAACTTCAACCTGCTTAATTATTTTGCCGGGTAAGTATTTCTCCAGCCCTAACCGTATTGTTTCGACTTCTGGTAATTCTGGCATTGTTTCCTTTAAAAGTTTTAATCAGATTATACAATGCCTGAGCCAGTTTATCACTATCATGACGGGCTAAACCGCCACCGGTCGAAAGCAATGGGGCACCTATCCAGTGTGCGAAAAGCTGGTCAGCAATGACCGGAATGGCTTTTTCCTTACGATACTTAGCAATAAGAGCATCAGGAACGGGTTCATTATTATAGATAACGTAGTCAATTGAACGGCCAATATATGTTTCGAGAACTCGGACAAAATTTGCCACTGAAAAATTATCTGTTTCGCCGTGTTTGGTCATAATATTAGCGACATAAACTAATTGAGCTGGTGACTTTTTTATTGCTTCGGCAACACCTTGAACCTGCAAATTGGGCAAGATTGACGTATAAAGATCTCCCGGGCCCAAAAGAATTGCCGAGGCCTCAGCTAAGGCCTGTTTAGCCAATGGATTGGCTTGGACTTTTGGCTGCAACCAAACCCGGCTAATTTTGAGATGACCATTTTTACGGGGTAAATCGATGGCTTTTTCGCCAAATAGAATGGTTCCGTCTTCTAATTCAGCCAGAAGATCGGTCGGTTCAAGGGTTACTGGAATAACCGACCCTTTCAGATCGAGTAACCGATGAGCTGCATCGACCGCTTGGTTAAAATCGCCCAAGATATCACTTAGTGCCGTAAGGAGTAAGTTTCCAACACTTGCTCCATTGGAAAAACGATAACTAAATAAATCCCGCAGCAAAGTAGCTTTATCATCATCGGCTAATGCAACCAAACACGCCCTTACGTCGCCTGGCGGTAAAACACCTAACTCATCGCGCAATTGTCCCGAATGACCACCCGAATCAGCCATCGTCACGATCGCTGATGGTGCACAGTAATGTTTCAAGCCTCGCAATAGAGTTGAAAGTCCTGTGCCACCCCCAATACAAACAATGTTGTTTTCCTTTATCATTGCCATGACTTCTGTTGCGTTAGCTCATTTAAATTTGTCAAATCAAATGACGAATACCTAAACCCAAATGACAAATCAATGTCGAAGCACGAATGACGAAACCATTCGAATGATTCATTATTAATTCGTTTTTTCATTTGCCATTTTAAATTCGTCATTTCTATCTAGCCCTCCCAGAGTGACATTGCTTTATTTTTTGATTCAAACAGCTTCACCGTACCATAGATACCATCATAACCAGGATTGACGTGAACCTCACCTCTTCTGACTTTTTTAATACCCTCGGAAACCCGTTGATCAACCCAGTCGGGAAATTGAGTAACTTCTCGCAAAATAACATACTCTGGCGCGATTGTCTCGACCATACGAAGATATAACTGTTGCACCGCTTTTGACTGTTTGCCTTTGCCTAACGCTTCAGCAATAATCTCTTGAAGCGGCACTGCATAGACAACTTGGCCGCCATGGGCCGGTCGATAACCTGATTCGTGACTGGCTAAATCAAAAACGCGATGCTTGACTCCGATCGTAATCATCTGACCACAATTCGGACAACGACCTTCAAGTTTATCCGTCATTTCAGGTTCAAGAACGACATGACACGCCGCATGTCCGTCAGCATGATATTTACCTTCTTCGGGAAAGAATTCTAAAGTACCAAAATAATCGCTATTACCGACAATTGATAAAGCCCCTAGTAACCGAGTATAGCTATAATCCTCAACTTCACCATTCAGCAGTAACGCTTCCCGCATCATATTAGGAGCTGAATGGGCGTCTGAGGACGAAACGAGGACTCGTTTGTTGAGGCTATCGACCCGCCAACACATCGAGGGATCAGCTGATAGTCCCGTTTCGTAAGCGGTAATATAGTGTGTCTGATCACCAAAAGCGGCTTCGATACTGTCAAAGCCTGACTTACTCCCAAGTAAGCCAAACCAGGGCGTCCAGATATGAGCGGGAATGACCATGCATTCTGGATCGGCTTCGCGACAGGCCACAGTAAAATCGCGACATGACATGCTTAAGATAGGTCGCCCGTCACTCGCCAATTTACCCTTGTCATTAATGAGAGCAACCAATCGCTCGACTGACTCGAATGATGGCATCAAAAATATCAGGTGAACGCGTCGCCCCTTCACTTCGCCCTGACGAAACATTAACGACACTTCCCCACCCAAAACAAACCGAGGGGCATTTTTTTCGCTAGCTGGCGGATCGGCATCTTCCTTCAATATAAAAAAACCGGGCTCTTTCTCGATCAAATTCTTGCGCATTTCTCGACGCCAGAGTGGATGGGTGATGTCACCGGTGCTTAAAATATGAATCCCTTTCCGTTTTGCCCATAGTGACAAAACAGCTGCCGAAAGATTTTTGCTACAAGCTCTGGCGTATCTAGAATGAATTTCTAGATCGGCGACGATCATGAGGTATTTTCTTTGTTTTGGATTCGTTCCATCATAGTGGCATGTTTCGTTTGAAGTCGATGCTTGAGGGCACTTTCAAAAAAAGCTGTAAAGCCCCCGACCTGCCCAGCTTTAACGGAGGCAACAGCCAATGTGGGTAATTCTATTTGACTTCGATACACCAAATAACGGGGACTCCACTCCGGAGCGAATTTAGCTTTAAATTGCCGCAGCCCTTTATAGCTGAACACTTTATTAAAATGATCATAGAAAAATTTAAGCGATTTTTCGGGGATCCCTGCGTTTTCCTGATCTCCGACACCCGACAAAGGCGCTAATCCTAAACTGAAGGATGTATACCCTGATTGCAGGAGAGACCAAATCGTTTGAACAACTAAAAATTCCATAACTCCATTCGGAACCTTGGTTTTTCGACGCATCATATCCAATGCGACCTTTCCATGATCATAATCAGGAAGGAGGCTGATAAAAGCTAAAATTTGGCCTTCGTGATCTTCAACCGTTGCTATCTTTGTCTGCATCAAGGCGCTTGATTCAAACATACTTTGTGTAAAAATCCGCTCAGTTCGAAACGGTAACGATAACCACTCGTCAGAAACTTGGTGGAGTTTTTGAATCAGACCAGCACTAACCGGAGGGGTATGAAGCGTATAACGGTATCCTTCCCTTTCAAATCGACGGATAATAGACCGAAATTCTTTAAACTCGGGCTTTTCCAGTGAGAAATTCCCGAGTAGCACTTCGGCTTCTTCTCCTATTTTGAAATAATTCCATTCTAACTGCTTATATAACTTAAGATATTCACTACTCACCTGCTGAAACGCCACTCGCAGCCCAGCCGATTCAGAGAATGCGGCAAATTCTTCAATTATTCGTTTAATGGCTGTTTCATTTTTGCCGACAGGATCGCCGAGGACGAGAGCATAACCGTTAATGTCCTTATAAGCAATAAATGCGTCGTTGGTGGATGAAAAGAAGAACGACTTGTCCCAATATAATTTAAAATAATCGAGATTGTTATGGCCGTACGATTGAATCAGACGCTGGGCTTTATCATATTCTTCTGGAATAGTTTGATATGCACGTAAGGTTGGTTGAAAAATCGATATAATTCCATAGAGGAGTGAAAATATTCCAACACCATAAATTGAACCGATAAAAAGACGCGCAAACATTGTGTGGGGATGTAAACTAATATCACCAAACTCAAAATATAAACGAATAAGATGATGGAATGCCTGGCCGAGGGTAAACGTCTCGCCAAATTGTTTCTTATCAAGAAAATAAAATCCGATTAGTCCATAAAATATGGCGAAGGCAAACCCCATCCATAGGATGACTATGCCCTTTCTGACCCGACTCAAACTATTTTTAATTCGATAGTGGTTTCTATAGATGTAAAGTGAAATTAAAACAATTACTCCGAATACAGCCTCTTCATAATCAATCCCTTTAACAAGATGGCCAATAATCGAAAAGAGAGTAAATATAACGGTCGCTTGCCAAGCACGGTAGGAGCGATGAATAAGATTATAAACCAGATAGAGAAGAAGAAAGCCCAACACGAGCGTAAATATTCGCGAGTAGACTAAGAAATCCAGCGAGAAAAACTCTTCCAAAAAATCAAGCCGGTGGGTTAACGGTGGGCTTACTGCCGAGACGATATTGATTACGCCGAGTAAGAATACTAATACGACTGGTAGATATTGAAATGAAGTTTCAATTTTATTTCGTAAAGCCAAGAAAAATCCGATGAAAAACGGGATCCACAGCTGAAACAATCGGAAAAGAAGAGTTGCTGCAATGGCGGCATCTCTTGGTACATTAAATTGAATGAGGACATAAACCAAAGAGACTTCTACCACCCCAATTCCTTCAAAAATTGGTGAAATGCTCAGAAGTAATATGGTGAGGACATAGCCAATCGTGGCGATCAGAAGCGAGGGAGCGATATTTAAGGCTTTAAACGTTATTAAAAGCGTTACAATACTTAATACATCAACAAGAAAACTATAGGCAAAGGCTCGAATCAATACATTTCGGTTGAATGACGTCTTTCGTAACGACGCCATAAAAGATGACAGATTCGGGATCAGACGTCGAAGCAAGCGATAGACAATACCCTTTTCGCGAATAAAAGAATAAAACTCTATACTGACAAACAAAATAACGACAATAAAACCCAAGCTACCGTACTGCTCGAGTGAGGTAAGATGACTGCCATAAATGAGGTAAACAATGGTAGGAATTAATATAGCAACGTAGGTTATTGCACCTAGAATAAGATAGAGTATTGACGCAAAATTACTCTCTGTTTCGTTAATAGAATATTTTTTTAAGTCAGATTGAAATGTAAATTGAGAAACAGTAAAGCCGGCCGGAATAAACGATCCGACAAAGAAACGCTTTAAATAGATTTTAACTGCATCGGTTAATGGGACGTGCTGGTGCAGCAATGCCAAACAGCTCTGATAAAACAAACCTTGAGCCAGAAAGTATGCCCCGGTTATCGCTACCCCTAAAAACATATAGGTATAATTTGCCTGTAAGATTATCAGTTTTAAATTGTACAGTTCTCGTCTTTGCTGCCATAAAAAAGCAATGAAAAGAGCAACTAAGACAATTCCAATGAGCGATTGCCAAAAGGCTTTATACATTTTGGGTTGATTGAATGTCATAGAATTTTATTTACGCAGTAATTCATAACGAAATCTTACACAATCATAACATTATGTCCTAACTGACTCTGAAATTCAGTTTTTTGGCTTCTGCAATGAATCGCTAATTTTGCTTTGCAGATAGACAATAAATCCAATCAGAAGTGGAATCCATAACTGAAACAGACGATAAAGAATGGTAATAGCTACCGCTTGATCCTTTTCAAAACCGAAACGCTGCAAGGTATAGACGAGCGAAAATTCTACCAACCCAATCCCTTGAAACACCGGCGAAATTGTTAAGAGTAGTACAGTGGTAACATAACAGACCAGTGCCACATAAATATCGCCAGGCAAGTTCAGTGCCTGAAATGTGACCAGAACGATCACAATGCTGGTGGCTTGATATAAACCAGCATAAAGAAATGCCCGGGCCATAGCCTCTTGATTGAATGCGCGATTTCGCCATGAGGCGATAAAACGCGGTACATTCGGGCGTATTTTTGATGCGAGCGTGAAAATCACGCCTCGTTGTTCGAAGAGAATGAAGAAATCGATAAATAACAGCAATGTAATTATGATTAAGATCAAACTGCTGAGGCTTTCTGCGCCGCTTAATCGTCCAGTCAAATATGAATAGAGGGCGGTGGGATAGAGAATCAATATATAGACGATTGCGCCAATAAAAATAAAAAAAGCAGCGGCTAAATGGCTTTCGAGCTCGTTAACCTTATGTTCTTCGGCCTCATCACTAAATGTAAATTGAGAAACGGTTGCGCCAGCAGGAATAAATGATCCTAAGAAAAAGCGTTTTAAATAGGTACTGAGGGCGACTCGAAACGGAATTTCCTTATGAAGCATAGCTAGCGTTGACTGATAGAATAGCCCTTGGATAAAGATGGTTAAGAGACTTAAAAAAATCCCTAGAGAGAGAAATGAAAGATTGGCTCCTGTCACAATTTGCCGCAAATGAGATAGCTCGTTACGTTCACGCCAAAAAAAGGTGATAAAGAGAATAAAAAGAACCACACTACCAATTGCTTGGATAGATGGCCGGATCCACTTAGGAATAGTTAAGGACATACAGAACTTATCATACTATTAATTTTGGAAAGGAATTTGTTCACAATTTTGGTTGAAACTCATTAACAAATGAGGAAACGTAGCCAATCCGCCAGCCGGCGGAACGTTGATCAATTTTTCATGATTTATGACCGAAGGAAATCCCATTGGGACAGACAAAATTGTCATATTACTGCTCCAATTTAATAGTATGATAGGTTCTCTATTAATATTACAGAGCAATTGCTCGTATGGAAAGCCGTCGATCAACTCATGACCGACGGCTTTGGTTGGGAGTTTGCTCTAGTCCACAAACCCCAGAGAAGCGATGAAGAGAAAGAAAAACGCCGCGGCGATTACGCCTAATAAGCCAGTGCCGGGCAGCAGTTCCAGCCTCTTTTTAAAGATACAGACTATGCAAGCCAGAACGACGACCAGCCAAAGCCAGGGGATGCTATCTGTTACCATTTTGCTTCACCGCAAGGCTTCTTACTGGAGATCGGTGGTGGCGGATCGTCTCATCGCGATTTCTTTTGTCTGTTTCTGCGTCTTCCTCTATATCGGGTATTACTAAGACGCAGACTACCACGACGACGATCAGAATTAATCCAATGCCGATGTTGAAAGCGGTATCTTTTCTCACGACTTTCCCCTGCTTTCCCGAGCCACACGGTGAGATGTTGAGACGATGCTAGTTTACTAACTATAGGTATATTTTTCAATAAAAAAGCTGCCCAAACACATTACGTTTGCGCAGCATAGAAGCAAAATAGGACATAGATCACGATGACGAGAATCAACGCGCAATCCGAAGCGATTTCCGACCGATCTCTCTTGAAGAACTCTTTGTTCACATTCAGGGTTTTCGCCACAACCGCCATCCCAACACAGCCGCAAATGATCGTGATAGCCACGGCTTTTTCCTCTCATTCAAGCAAGTGCCACTGATACCAATCATAGGCTCGGTTGCCCCAGTAGATGCCGATCAGAACGAGTCCGATTGCACATATCGTTACGAGAGTCCTTCTTCTCGATTTCGAGAGTGGAAAATCAAAATACAGAAGGATCCAGCCGGCAAAGCAAATGATCATGCTGAGATAAATCATCGCAGCCCCTTTCCTGTGTGATGATAAGTCAAAGCTTGATAGATAGCATGACAAATCTTGGCAGTCTAGTCAAAATGACAGTCATTCATGAAATGACCTACTACCTAACAGTTGTGCCCACATTCTCGCCGGTGATCACCTGCTTAATAGTGCCTGGCTCTAATAGATTAAAAACAATGATGGGAAGATTATTATCACGACAGAGGGCTAATGCCGAAGCATCCATGATCTTAAGATTACGTTCAAGGACTTCCTGGAAGGTAATCGTTTCAAATCGAACGGCCTGAGGATTGGTTTTTGGATCTTCATCATAGATTCCGTCAACTTTCGTCGCTTTCAATAAGGCTTCGGCGTGAATCTCGCAGGCTCGCAACGCAGCTGCCGTGTCGGTCGTAAAGTAAGGGTCACCAGTACCAGCCGCAAAAATAACAATTCGCCCTTTTTCTAAATGGCGGATGGCTCGACGACGGATATACGGTTCACAAACTTGGGGGATATTGATAGCCGACATGACTCGTGTTTCAACACCTTCTTTTTCTAGCGCATCTTGAAGCGCAAGAGCATTCATAACGGTAGCTATCATTCCCATATAATCGCCCGTCGCACGATCCATACCATTTATACTGGCTGAATAACCTCGAAAGATATTTCCTCCACCAACGACAATCGCCAACTCGGCATGAACTTCCGAAACATGTTTTAATTCCTTCGCCAGGCGATCGGCCATTTTCGGATCTATACCATACTCTCGTTCGCCGAGTAGTGCTTCACCAGACAATTTCAGCAATACCCTTCTCTTCTTCTGCTTCATTCGCCTCCATAATACTTTCTATTTTTTACATGAAAAGGCCCTCCGAGACTGGAGAGCCTGAAAACTGTGTGTGGCTTGCCACATGGGATATTTGTCGGCCCCTTTCTAAGGCTCTGAGTCCGCGATATCTACAGACTCTACTCCCTCTAGCTATCTAGCGCCTATTCAGGCCTTTTGCTTGCCACGATTAAAATATAGCACCTTTCACCGAGTTTACAAGCAGCAAAAGGCCCGCTTTTATGCGGGCCAGAAGATCCAGATATATCCTACAAGACAGGATAAAAGAGCAATAACTCCGAAACTCAAAAATAGTTTCATTGTCAGCTCTTCACCAAAGTATGACATTGACCATCTCGGGTAATCGAACGGAAGATCGTTTTTTACACGACAGTAACTTAGATAACTGACGCTGAATAAGCCGAGGGAAGCCGTTATAGTGGTAATAGGAATGAGCCATAGAGAAAATACCACACTTGGCCCCTTGAAAATAATATAAAGAGCCTCTTCAATCACGACCAACGAATTGATTCCGACCGCCACGGCAATTGCCTGACCAACACGGACGAGAGATTTCTTACCCACAATCATTGGATAGGCATTTTGCCACGTTCGCTGGAGTCCCCGAGCAAACATGATACCAATAATGCCCAAGACAAAGTTGGCGATAGTGACTGACCACATACTTCCCCCCCTTCTCACGCGAAACTGTTCGGATGTGGACGACTCATTCATGCTAGGATATATTTTGGCAAAATAAAAGACACTGTGTTGGCGCTGGTCTACTTTCCCAGAGGCTTGCGCCTCAAGTATCATCGACGCTGGTGGGCTTAACGGTCCTGTTCGGAATGGGAAGGGGTGTACCCCCACCGCTCTAAGCACCAACACGGTGTCTTCTATATAGTCTGTCATTGCGAGGAGTAATCGACGAAGCAATCTGGTTAAGCTCGCCATGCTTCCGCTCGCGATGACACATCTTAATTCCTCTAAGTAGGGCCCGCTAAACATCAGCGGGAAAGCAGTTGGGTGGCGAAATACCGTATAGCGAAGCCGCATGCGGCAATTCCCACGAAGCAGAGAATTACGACCGTGAACTGTTCGGTTTCTTCTCCTGTTGTCGCCCTCATATTTTTGATAAGCGTAAAGACTAGGAAAGCGATCACGAAGACGAGCAGAATTACTGGAACCCACGGTGTCATGTTCGTTTCCTCCCTTTCATGTCAAACTCCCTGCTTGGAAGAATTAAGATTCGATTTCATCATCACTTCGAGCGAGACCCGCGGTACTACTGCGGGTCAATAAGAATATAAAGAAATATTCCTAGTCCGGTGAGAAGTAGTAAAATTACAAATTTCAGCGAGCTAGGGTCTGCAAACCTTGTGAGTGGTCTGAATATTTCTTTTAATGGTTCTGCGACAATAAACCAGGCAAAGATCACAAAGATTGCATAAATTACTCCAAAAAAAATCGCTCCAACGGTCTCGGCCATTGGAATCCCCCTTTCTCTCAGCTGATCCCGCTCGAAATGATGATGATTATAGGGTAAATATACGGTTCCAAAAATGTTGTTTCCGGAACTTAATCGGAAACAGAAAATCTCTTGTAATGGGGTTATTAGTACACCGCGGCTAAATGTATTGCTACACGTACACCTAGTGCCTATCAACCTGGTGGTCTTCCAGGACCCTCATAACGAAGCCTAATCTTGAGGCGGGCTTCCCGCTTATATGCTTTCAGCGGTTATCCCAACCGAACATAGCTACCCAGCAATGCACTTGGCAGTACAACTGGCACACCAGAGGTTCGTCCATCCCGGTCTTCTCATACTAGGGACAGACCCTCTCAAGCTTCAACGCCCACAACAGATGAAGACCGAACTGTCTCGCGACGTTCTGAACCCAGCTCGCGTACCGCTTTAATTGGCGAACAGCCAAACCCTTGGGAGCTTCTTCACTCCCAGGATGCGACGAGCCGACATCGAGGTGCCAAACCGCGCCGTCTAAGTGGTCTATTGGGCGCGATCAGCCTGTTATCCCCGGGGTAACTTTTATCCGTTGATCGGTCCGACTTTCATTCGTTCGGACACGGTTCACTAACTCCTACTTTCGTACCTGCTCGGCTTGTAAGCCTGACAGTCAAGCACACTTATGCGTTTGCACTATCGATACGATTTCCGTCCGTATCTAGTGTACCTTTGAACGCCTCCGTTACTCTTTAGGAGGCGACCGCCCCAGTCAAACTACCCACCAGCCACTGTCTCCGGAATCCAGATAAGAGTTTAAATTTACCAAGCGAGGTGTTTCATTGGCGCCGAAGCTCCCTCGTACGCTACACATGTTAAATTCAAACCCAATGACAAGCTGTAGTAAAGCTCCACGGGGTCTTTTCGTCTTGTTGCGGGTAACCGGCATCTTTACCGGTATTGTAATTTCACCGAGTCCTTCGTTGAGACAGTTTTCAGATCGTTATGCCATTCGTGCGGGTCAGAACTTACCTGACAAGGAATTTCGCTACCATAGAACGGTTATAGTTACCGCTGCCGTTCACTCGAGCTTAAGTTCAAGTCCTCCTCCGATTAAAAATCGAAAGTCAACTCTCTCCGTAACTTGCGAGCACTGGGCAGGCATCAGCCCCTATACATCTCATTAGAGATTAGCAGAGACCTAAGTTTTTGGTAAACAGTCGCCTGAAAATCGTTTGCTGCGGACCACTTACGTGGTCAGGGCATATACCTAAGGTACGCCCGTTTTTTTGCCGAGTTCCTTAACGAAGGTTATCTCGAACACCTGAGGCTTCTCGCCTCGTCCACCTGAGTTGGTTTGCGGTACGGAAACAATGCGTAGTTGTGAGCCTATCACACAAACCATCCTTGATACGATCAGCGGTAAATTTTGGCTGCAAACTACTCAGAGTTCGTCACCATAGAAGATACTATGCTTCCTCACTCGTTCGCTGTTTTCGCTCAAAATTTACTCGCTATCATAAACCAAGTTGGTCTCTGTGATAGGCTCTCGTAAGCTTTTCCTGTCACCTCTCCACCTTACAACACATAGCCATAGGTGCTGTAAAACTTTGAAATGCGTCACTTACGGGTAGTCGCACCGTTGTGCAGGAATATTAACCTGCTGTCCATCGACTTGCGCCTTAGGACCGACTAACCCCCCGCCGATTACCGTTGCGGAGGAAACCTTGGACTTGCGGTGGTGGGGTTTCTCACCCCACTTATCGTTACTCATGCCAACATTCTCACTTCTGTGTCGTCCACCATACCTCACAGTACGGCTTCAGCCAACACAGAACGCTCCTCTACCACCCAGCACCCATGAGGGTGCGGGGTCCGTAGCTTCGGTACCTAGCTTGAGCCCCGTTAAATTTTCGGCGCGACCTTGCAATTGACTAGTGAGCTGTTACGCATTCTTTAAAGGGTGGCTGCTTCTAAGCCAACCTCCTAGTTGTCTATGCACGATCACTTCCTTTTCCACTTAGCTAGAATTTAGGGACCTTATCTGACGGTCTGGGCTGTTTCCCTTTCGACCATGGAGCTTAGCCCCCACAGTCTGACTCCCATGCAACGCGTTACCGGTATTCGTAGTTTGATTGCTCAATCGAGATTGCTCCCAATACAAGCATTCAGAGCTCTACCCCCGGACGCTAACATGAGGCTATACCTATATATATTTCGAGGAGAACCAGCTATTTCCGAGTTCGATTAGAATTTCTCCGCTATCCACAGGTCATCCCCTGATTTTGCAACATCAGTAGGTTCGGGCCTCCACGCAGTTTTACCTGCGCTTCGCCCTGCCCATGGGTAGATCACTCGGTTTCGGGTCTAGTAGACGCGACTTAATCGCCCTGTTAGGACTCGCTTTCGCTCCGCCTCCGGACAAAAATCCTTAAGCTTGCCACGCCTAGCTAACTCGTTGGCTCATTCTTCAAAAGGCACGCCGTCACCCAGCACCCTAAATACTATTTTCTACCTCGCTAATCCGTTTCTTAATTGCTTGCCAAGCCTTTCCATAATGCTTGAGCATTCGCTCTCGATTACGAGCAACATTTTCGTATTGATAGCCTTCTAAATAAACTAATTGCCAATTTTCACTTTTTATTGTTGAAGGGTTGCTATGATTATTATGTTGCTCCAATCGCTGATTCAAATTGGTGGTAAAACCAATATAGAACAACGGATTAGACGAGCCCTTGAGAATATATACGTAAAACATATTCGCAAGTATAGCACACAGGGTGCTGGGCTCCGACTCCTTGTAAGTATGCGGTTTCAGGTACTATTTCACTCCCCGTTCCGGGGTTCTTTTCACCTTTCCCTCACGGTACTCGTTCACTATCGGTCACATATTGTATTTAGCCTTGCGGCATGATCACCGCGGATTCCCACGAAATTGCACGTGTTTCGTGGTACTCAGGTATACACCGATGTGTGTTGTGTTTTCGCATACGGGACTATCACCCACTCTGGTCGGCCTTTCCAGGCTCGTTCTGCTAACACGCCACAATCAACTGTCATTAAAGACAAGTGTACCCTACAACCCCTGCTCCCTTGCGGGTGCAGGTTTGGGCTTTTCCGCTTTCGCTCGCCGCTACTGACGGAATCATTACTATTTTCTTTTCCTCGGCTTACTAAGATGTTTCAGTTCAGCCGGTGCCCGCTACTACGATTAACGTAGAGCAATCCAGCATTTCGCTGGACTAGGTTTCCCTATTCGGAAATCCTCGGATCAAAGCTTGCTTGCCAGCTCCCCGAGGCTTATCGCAGGCTGCGACGTCCTTCTTCGGCAATATGTGCCAAGGCATCCACCACATACTCTTAATTTACAAGAGATTTCTGTTTCCGAATTAAATTTCGGAAGCAGTTCTCATTCATACTTACATTTTTGGTTCTTTGTTCGACTCTGCTCTACTCAATGAGCCAGTCGAACTGTTGATTATTTGTATATTCCGACGCATCGTCGGAATATTACCCTATTTACTTGTTAAGTAGCGTGTTAGTGCCTCTGCAGTGCCAGACTTACTAACTTTTCTTAATCCTGCGTAAGGTCTAATGAAAAGGTAGTAAATTAAGGAGTGTTTCTTCGCAACAGGCTTTAGAACTGTCCTGCCGACGGGCCGGACAAAAAAACCGCCCATTTCGGCGGCATAATACGCAGGCTTGAAAAAAAAATCGCAGCTGCTAAATTGTGCCACCTACCCGATTAATCTGTGAACATAAATGTAACGTAAAATCCTCCTCGTTATTCACAAACTTATAGGTATCAGTTTACCTTGTCCCTCTCTTATTGTCAAGCAAAT